>JAFUJN010000055.1 GCA_017468095.1 Clostridia bacterium | reverse complement strand
TCTTCGATTAGTGTATTTAAAGCCTCTTGGCTATATCCTGCACCAAGCTTTAGTTCAACCTCTTCAAAATCAGGATAAACCTGTGCAGAAATCACTTTTTTGTCGTCCACCTCAGCTTCATATACCATAGATTCTGAAATGTATTTTGAACGGCACAAATAACCTTCGATTTCTTCTGGGAAAACGTTCTTTCCGTTTGAAGTAATAATTACGTTCTTGCATCTTCCTGTGATATGGATAAATCCTGCATCAAGGTATCCGATATCTCCTGTATAAAGCCAACCATCCTTAAGAGTTTTTGCAGTTTCTTCAGGGTTATTGTAATAGCCAACCATGACGCTTTCGCTCTTTACAATAATTTCGCCTACTCCGTTTTCGTCAGGATTGTCAATCTTTACATAAAGTTCAGGGATCGGTAATCCTGCAGATTCGTTTCTGTGTCTGCAAACACGGTTTGCTGCGATAAGTGGCGAACATTCTGTCATACCATACCCTTGGATACTTGTGATACCAATATCAGTAAAGAACTGAAGAATTTCAGGCTCAATATGAGCTGCACCAACCAAGAACATCTTTAGCTTTCCACCAAAATTTTCAATAATCTCAGAGAAAAGTTTTCTTCTTATGTCTATTCCAAACTTCAAAAGGAATTTTGAAATAGCAATACCTGTCTTTACGGTTTTTGTCTTGCCTTTCTTTTCCAAAGTTTTGTTTAACATTCTGTAAACCGACTGAAGAACAAGCGGAACTGCAAAGAACATTGTCGGCTGTGCTTCCTGCATATTTTTAACTATGTATTTTGGTCCCTGACAATATGCGATTGAAGCACCAACATAAATTTCAGCAAGATGTCCGCAAGTACACTCGTACGTATGATGCAGTGGCAAGAAAGAGAAAACTCTGTCCTCATGTGTGATTTTAAATACTGCACAAATGTTCATAAGGTTATGACAAAGGTTTCTATGAGAAAGCATAACACCCTTTGAAACGCCTGTTGTTCCTGAAGTGAAAAGAATTATGTTCACATCTTCAGGTTTAACTTCAGCGTCTTTATAACGGGTATCGCCTGCTGCCAAAAGCTCATTTCCCTTCTCCATTATGCCATCCATTGTGATTTCTCCGTCACCCATTGCGATGCAAGGGATTCCGCAAGTTAGAAGCTCCGGCTTGTTTTTTAATATCTTATTACTTGAAACAATGGCAGAGCATTCTGAAAAATCAAGAAGATACTTAATTTCATCATAAGGAAGCTCTTTATCTATCGGAACAATAGTACCAACGCCTGTTACTACGCTCATATATGTTACTATCCAGCGATAGCTGTTTTCACCGATTACTGCAATTTTCTTGCCGGAAAGACCCATATCAATAAGACCTGTTGCAAAAGCATACACATCCTCACGGAACTTTCTATAGCTGATTTCTGTATATGGAGCTTTTGGGTCATCCTTTACCAAAAATCCTGTTCTGTCCGCGTAAATTTCTGTACTTGTTTCGAACATGTCTTTTAATGTGCTTATCTCTCGCACATCAAAAAGTGGTTCTTTTCCGTAAATTCCACCATTAAAATTTTCAACTTGCTTCATCATAATTCTCACCTCATATAATAACTTAAAATAAAGAAATATTGTAACACGCTACCTGCAAGCACAAAAATGTGCCAAATAAAGTGCATATATTTAACCGTTTTGTTTTTGTAGAAAATAAGTCCTAATGTGTATGCAACACCGCCTGTAACTAACAAAATAAGCTCTTTCGTATTTATAGCTGCAAGAAGCGGCTTCATAATTGCAAGTGCTGACCAACCAACTACGATATATAGAACCATTGAAAGCACTTTCCAACGTTCCAAATTGATTGAATTAAGCACCACACCAATTATAGTACATGCTGTGCAAATACCAAACCAAGTCCATCCAAGTGCTCCGCCTATTATTACCAAAAGCACAGGTATATATGAACTTAAAATCAAAACAAAAATTGAGCAATGGTCAAGTATTTTAAATACTCTTTTCGCTTTTTTATTTGTTAATGAATGATATAAGGATGAATTAGTATATAAAAGAATAAGCCCTGCTCCATAAAGTGCTGCACTAACCACTGCGATTGCGCCTTTATCGTGAACAACTGCCGCAACAATCAGGATTATCATTCCTGCGATTGAAAGGCCGGTTCCAAGGCCATGAGAAATAGCGTTAGCAATTTCTTCCCCAAGAGTCTGCGCTCTTGCTGCTGCTTTTTCTAGTTTTTTCATACAAACTCCTCCTAAAATAATTTCTAATATTGATACATCTAGTATTTAATACTATGTTACCACATTTTCCGTATTTTGTCAATACGTATTAGTCTCTTTCTTATTTATATTTAAAATTAAATTACTTGATTTTAGAAAAAAATGTGATACAATAGTCTTATAAAGAAATTTTAGGAGATTTTTAAGATGAAATACTCAAAAACAAATGCTAATAAGTGTCTTGAAGAGTGTAAAAGACTTTTGGATACTGGTGTTCTTCCCACTTGGGATGAACTTCCGGAGATTGACCTGTATATGGACCAGGTTATTGAAATTGTTAATAAATATTTTTCCAACCTTGAGATTTTCTATGGTAAAGGCAACGAAATTACAAGACCAATGATAAACAACTACGTGAAATTAAACCTTATGCCTGCACCAATAAAAAAGAAGTACAGCCGAATACACCTTGTGTATATAATCGTAATCTGTACTTTAAAGCAATGTCTTAATATGAACACAATACAAAAACTTCTTCCTACAGAAATTTCCGAGGAAGAAGTCAAGTATATCTATACTTCATTTGTAAAAAACCAGAAAACCAGTTTTTCTTTCGTTTCAAAGCAGGCTGACAAGATTGCCAATCCTATTTTGACAACCGAAAATGCAGATCCTAATAGAATCAATGATTTGATAATTCAGATCGCATTTTCAGCCAATATTTATAAATGTCTTACAGAGAGAATTACAGAATTTAATTCTGAAAATTAGAACAAACCTGTAATAACTCCATTTTCATCGACATCAATCCGCTCTGCAGCAGGAACTTTAGGTAGACCCGGCATAGTCATAATATCGCCGGTTAAAGCTACTATAAATCCTGCTCCGGCGGATATTTTTATGTTACGAACTGTTACTTCAAATCCCTTTGGCGCACCAAGCTTTGTCATATCATCAGAGAAGCTGTACTGAGTTTTCGCCATACATACAGGAAGATTTGAGTAACCCATATCTTCAAGCTTTTTAATCTGTGTTTCTGCATTCTTTGTAAAGATTACGCCATCACCGCCATAAATCTTCTTAACGATTGCGCCGATCTTATCCTTAATAGATGCATCATCTTCATAACAGAATGTGAAGTCATTATCCTTTTCGCAAAGACGAACAACTTCTTCAGCAAGCTCTACGCCACCTTCTCCGCCTTTTGCCCATACGTCAGAAAGAACAACGTTTACGCCAAGTTCTTTGCACTTTGCAATAATAAGCTCAATTTCCTTATCTGTATCTGTTGGGAATTTGTTTACTGCAACAACGCAAGGAAGCTTATAAACTTCTGTTACATTTTCAAGATGCTTTAATAGGTTTGATATTCCCGCCTCTAATGCTTCAAGGTTT
>JAFUJN010000054.1 GCA_017468095.1 Clostridia bacterium | reverse complement strand
CGTTGTGCTTCAAAACCGCTTTAATCCTTGCACAAAAAAGTTCAAAGAACTTGCCGAAAACGGCGAAATGGGTGAGCTTAAAACAGCCCGTGCAATAGTTACATGGGATAGGAGCGCCGACTACTATAATCGGGACGAATGGCGCGGAAAATGGGCAACCGAAGGCGGTGGCGTTTTAATAAATCAGGCGGTGCATACCCTTGACTATTTTATGTATATCTTAGGCGGAGTAAAAAGCGTAAAAGCGCAAATGTCAAACTTCACATTGGAAGATGTTATTGAAGTTGAAGATACAATGTCTGCATCCCTTATACTAAAAAACGGACATAAAGCTGTTATGTTCGCCACAAATGGTTACGGAAAGGACAAAGCACCTGAATTTGAGGCGGTTTTTGAAAAGGGCGTTATAAGGTACGAAAATTCCACATTGTATGTTGATGATGTGCCTGTGGAAACTGACAAGAAGAGAGACGGCAAAAAGGCATACTGGGGAATGGGGCATAAGGCACTTTTTAAAAGCTTCTATGAAAAGAACGAGTATTTTTCGCCACGTGATATAAAGGACACTATGCAGACCCTTTTTGCAATGTATGAAAGCGCAAAGAACGGTGGATGCGAAGTTGTCATCAAATAAAGGTGAA
The DNA here is from genome assembly GCA_017468095.1 of Clostridia bacterium. Lineage (GTDB taxonomy): Bacteria > Bacillota > Clostridia > UBA1381 > UBA1381 > UBA1738. Next base: position 6,160 of record JAFUJN010000054.1, on the reverse strand, counting down.
AGAAATGAACACAAAAGCGGTTATTGATTTTTGGTATAAAAAATTAAATTTTCCCCAAAAGTATAATGCTGAATTTGAAAGCATACTTGATAAAATCAGCATAGACGAAAGCACTTCAATCGAAACCTACAACTTTGAAGAAACTGACGGAAAAAAGAATTTGCTCTACTTTTTGTATTTTTGCGAAAGCCTAAAGGAAAGGTATGAAAAGAAAGGGATTAGCCTTGATATTTTATATGATACTTTAAGCGATATAGTTACTTGGACAAATATCTGGAGTGACTTAAAAGGTGAGCTTTATCTTGGGGAAATAAAATGGCTGAAGTTCCATATGACAATGAAAATTTTCAGGCTTGGAAGATTGCAGTTTTGTATGGAAAAGGCAGCACAGGATATTCTTGTAGCAGGAATTTCAAAGGGCGATAATGTGATAGAGATACATATTCCAAGCGGTGGCGCTATGACAAAGGAATTGTGCCTTGATGCTATCGGACGGGCAAAAGAGTTTTTTAACGAATTTTATCCTGAATATGATTATAAAGGCTTTACCTGTAATTCCTGGCTTTTGGACAGGACTCTAAAAGAAATTCTGCCAAAGGATAGCAACATAGTGGCGTTTCAGGATATGTTCAGCATCGTGTATGATATGAAATGCGATGCCATTTTGAAATATGTGTTCCATTGGAATACCACAAGGGAAACCTTGGAGCAGGAAAAATGTACTTCACGCTTTGCGGAAAAGGTAAAAGAAATGACACTTGCAGGAACGGATTTTTATCAGTCATTGGGATTTTTAAACATACCATAACAGCGTGGTGTAACGGAAGCAAAGAGATAACTATTTTGGAGGATTTATTATGAAAAAGATAAGTGTTGCATTGATAGGTGCAGGCAACAGAGGACGAGCATATACAGATGAAATGTTTAAAATGCCTGAAAAGTACCAGGTTGTTGCAGTAGCAGAGCCTATTGATGAAAGACGAGAATATGCAAAAGAAAAACACGGTATAGCAGACAATATGTGTTTTACGCATTGGGATGGGATTTTTGAACTTGGAAAAATTGCGGATATGGTTATTATCTAAACCATGGATCAGGACCATTTTATTCCGGCAATGAAGGCAATAGAGTTGGGATATGATATTCTGCTTGAAAAACCGGTTTCTCCTGACCCAGAGGAATGCAAGAAAATTGAAGCTTTCGCAAAGGAAAAGGGTGTAAAGATATTGGTGTGCCATGTTTTGAGATATGCACCACTTTACATGACTATGAAAAAGGCGATTGATGATGGAATGATCGGAGACATTGTTTCTGTGAATGCCGAAGAATGTGTGGGAAATATTCATCAGTCACACAGCTTTGTGCGTGGAAATTGGGGAAACTCTAAAAAAAGTTCACCAATGATTTTGCAAAAATGTTGCCACGATTTTGACATTCTGCAATGGCTTATCGGCAAGAAGCTAAAGAAATTGCAGTCTTTCGGAACACTTACATATTTTAAGGAAGCAAATGCACCAAAAGGCTCTCCTGAATATTGTTACCAGGGTTGCCCTGCCGCTGATGATTGCCTATATAATGCAGTCAAAATTTATTATGATGATGACGAAAGATATAAGGACAGATGGTTTAGAAGTGCTGCTGCAGGAATACCTGAGCCAACAAAGGAACAGCTTGAACATATCATAAAAAATACACAATACGGTAAATGTGTATTTAAGTGTGACAACGATGTTGTTGACCATCAGACAATCAATGCACTTTATGAGGATGATGTTACTTTAACATTCACTATGAATGCATTTAATAAGGGCGGAAGATTCACTCGTATTTTTGGTACAAAGGGTGAACTTACAGCAACAGAAGATAAAATCGAAATATATGATTTTGGTACAGGCAAAACAAAAGAGATACCGATTGTTGTAAATGAAGGTGATGCATATGGTCACGGTGGCGGAGACTATGGTATTGTAGATACACTTTATGATTACATAATGGGTACATATACGGGAAATGCTGCATCTAGCATAAGCATTTCGGTTGAAAATCACCTTGCATCATTTGCAGCGGAAAAAGCAAGGGTTGAAGGAACAATAATTGATATTGACGAATATGCCAAAACTCTTTAATGAGAAATATGATGTAATAAAAAAAGCGACAAATTCAAGTTTGAAGTTTGTCGCTTTTTTTGTTTGATTGAAAAGGAGTCCTTTTAATGCATAAAAAAATAGAGAACACCACAAGTGGTAATCTCTATTTTGGTACGCGATCAGGGGCTCGAACCCTGGACACCCTGATTAAGAGTCAGGTGCTCTACCAACTGAGCTAATCACGCATATTTTGTTGACAACTTCTATATGATACCACAACAAAAATGGTTTGTCAATACTTTTTTCAAAAAAATAACCGGATTTTTTTAAATCCGGTTATTTATCATTTATCTTCGCTCATAAGTTCCTTTACAGATGTTGCAAGGCCTGCTAGTCCTTGAATCTGTGACGGGATAATAATCTTTGTTGCCTTTCCGTCGGCAGCCTTTTCAAAGCTTTCCAAAGATTTAATTGCAATATAAGATTCTGATGGGTTTGCTTCGTTAATCTTCTTGATACCCTCGGCAATAGCTGTCTGCACCTGAAGGATTGCTTCAGCCTCACCTTCTGCCGCCTTAATTGCCGCCTGCTTTTCAGCTTCAGCACGAAGAATTGCAGATTCTTTTTCACCTTCTGCAATCAAAATTGCGGCTTTCTTTTCACCCTCTGCCTTTAGGATAGATTCACGGCGTTCACGTTCTGCCTTCATCTGTTTTTCCATGGCATCCTGAATTTCACGTGGTGGAATAATATTCTTAAGCTCAACTCGGTTAATCTTAATTCCCCAAGGGTCAGTTGCTTCGTCAAGGATAGCACGCATCTTTGTGTTTACAATATCACGTGAAGTAAGAGTTTCGTCAAGCTCCATTTCACCGATGATGTTACGAAGAGTTGTTGCGGTCAAGTTTTCAATAGCCAACATAGGACGCTCAACGCCGTAAGCGAAAAGCTTCGGGTCGGTTATCTGATAGAAAACGACGGTGTCAATCTGCATTGTAACGTTATCCTTTGTGATAACAGGCTGTGGCTGGAAGTCCACAACGTGCTCTTTTAAGTTAACACGTCTTGCAACCTTTTCAATAAACGGAATCTTAACGTGAAGTCCCACACCCCAGGTTGCGCTATATCCGCCGAAACGCTCAATGATATACGCATGTGCCTGAGGAACGATTTTTATGTTGGCGATAACGCCGATGATCAAAACAATTAGCAAAAATATCAATAGTTCCATAAATCTTCTCCTTTACTTTCTTACAATAAGCTTTACGCCTTGAATTTTTTCGATAGTAACAACGGCATTTTCTGGGATAGACTCGCCGTCAGCACTATTAACGGTCCAGATTTTGCCGTCAACCTTTGCTTCGCCCATTTCTCCGCGACTGTCCGTAGCTTTAGTCATAACAGCACTTTTTCCGATAAGCAAATCGGTACCTGTTACAGAAACATCGGCTTTGGTAAGACGCTTCACAAGTGGTCTTGTGAGAATTAAAAGCACGGCAGATGCTACAGCAAAGCTTATCCATTGCACAGCCTGAGATGCGCCTAAAAGCTGAGCAATTAAAGCAATAAATGCACCGCCTGCGAACCAGATGGAAATGAACTGGGCAGTTGTCGATTCAAGTACGCCGAATGCAATAATGGCAATAAGCCATAAAATACCCATAAACATACCTCCTTTTGCACCCTGTGGTGCTTAAGAAAAGTATACCATAGGGCTATACTAAAATCAAGGAAAAACTTTTACCACAGTCGGTTTTTTAGCTTCAAAAATTCATCCACTAATTTAAATCTTATATTTACATCACCATCGTAAATAATTGCGCGGAAACTTTCCTTTGAAAGCTTGTTTTCAAGGAGCAGTTTTCCATCTTCCGATAATTCCCCAAAGACTTCTTCGGTAAAGCAAAGCGGCGGATATGCCACGCACCACCAGTTTTCGCCCTTGCCGTCGCCCAAAACCACGTTTATACAATTATATACGCCCTCGGGAAGTCGTATGCTTTTATACTCCTTTTCGGGAACAAAAGTGCGGACGACAGACGTTGAGCCTTTATAATCCGTGCCCATATCCGTAAGCACTCCATTTACAACAGCATCAATCTTGGCTTTGTCGGGCACTCCCGATGCGTTTTTCAAAATCTCATCACGAACCGCAAGCTTTATCTCTTGGTCTTCTTTGGAATCGCTGTTTGCAATTACGTGCAGGCGCAGGAGATTTTCCGACAAATCGGTGCGGATATTGTCGGCATACACCCCTGATATACCAAAAAGCGAAAAAACGGTGATAAGTAAAAGACAAAAATACTTCATATATAAACATCCTTTCAAAGTTATATTTTGATTGTAGACATTAAAAGAAAAAGTTATACATATAAAGAAAATTTTGGGGAAAGATAAGGGCAGAATTTTAAAAGAGGTGAATTTATGAAAAAAACAAAACTTGCGGCAATTTTCACTGTGGTTGCAGCCATAGGTCTTGTGTTCTTGGGTGGGTTAAAGACTACTGAAACCACGGCGCAGACACAAAGATATTCTTCCGATGTTCAGCTTCTGGCAAGAGCTGTGAACGGTGAGGCAAGAGGCGAGCCATACGAGGGTCAGGTGGCGGTTGCGGCGGTAATTCTAAACCGAGTAAAGCATCCGTCATTCCCAAACACCATTGCAGGTGTGATATACCAGCCTGGCGCATTCACGGCGGTTTCCGATGGGCAGATAAATGTGCCGATTGCGGAAAATTCCACAGTATATAAGGCGTGTCAGGATGCAATGAACGGTTGGGACCCGACCTATGGTGCCATCTATTATTTTAACCCTGACACAGCTACAAATAAGTGGATTTGGTCAAGACCGCTAATAATCCAAATCGGCAAACACCGCTTCTGCAGTTAGGAGGATATATGGAAAAGAGAAAACTTTACTGGCTGTTCAGCGTCGTTATAGTGGCGCTGGGCGTATTTGGAACTTATGAATTTTATAATGCAAGAGCATACCGCCAGAGCCTTGAAGACACCTATAACCGCGCATTTTTTGAGCTGGCGGATTATGTGGATGATATTGACACGCTTCTTGCAAAAGGAATGCTTGTAACATCCGCAGGGGAGATGGCGAATATATCAAGCGAGCTTTCTGTTCAGGCATCTGCGGCAAAGGCCTGCCTTGCACAAATCCCAACCACACAGGTTCAGCTTGACAAAACAGAGAAGTTTTTGTCACAGGTTGGGGACTATACCCATACTCTTTCACAAAGCCTGATTGACAAAAAAGCCATAACCCAAAAGGAATACGAAAGCCTTGCATCGCTGGGTGAATATGCGCAAGGGTTAAATCAGTCCTTGGGCGAGCTTTCAAACAGGATATATTCGGGGGATTACCGCTTGGGAGATGACAATGATATTTCCCTTGAAAAGGTGGCGTATGCGGAAACTTCTGACCCATGGTCAGCTATCGAAAAGGATTTTGGCGAGTATCCGTCCCTGATTTATGACGGGCCATTTTCCGAGCATATTGAAAATATGCAGCCGAAAATGACGGAATCGGCACGTGAACTTTCAAAAGACGAAGCGCAAGCTAAAGCAGCAAAATTCTTTGGAATTCCAACCGACAAGGTAGAATATAGCGGAGAAACCCAAAATTCTGTTATGGACTCTTATGGATTCAAATGCAATATTGACGGACACGAGGTTATGATAAGCCTTACAAAAAAAGGCGGATACCCTGTGTATTTCTTAAAGAACAGACGAGTTAATAAGGAAAACGTGCCTGTAGAAGAGGCTATTTATAAGGCACGACAGTTCTTAAAGGAAAAAGGCTTTACCGATATGAAAAACAGCTACTATGAAAAGTCTAACGGCGTTGCTACGGTGAATTTTGCGTACAAGCAAAACGATGTGATTTGCTATTCTGATTTGATAAAGGTAAAGGTTGCTTTAGATGATGGGGAAATTGTGGGAATGGAAGCCAAAGGCTATGTTATGAACCACCACAGCCGTGATATACGAACTCCACGCCTTACTAAACAGGAAGCAAGGGGATATGTAAGCTCACACCTTTCTATTGACAGCACAAATTTAGCG
>JAFUJN010000053.1 GCA_017468095.1 Clostridia bacterium | reverse complement strand
TTATTGGCTGTTTCACGAAGTCCTTCTTCTGACATCAAAAGCTCTTCAAACAGCTTTTCTCCAGGACGAAGACCTGAGAATTTAATAGGAATATCCTGATACGGAACTTTTCCGTGAAGCTTTATAAGATTTTCTGCAAGGGTTAAGATTTTAACCGGCTCACCCATATCAAGCACAAAAATTTCTCCACCTTGGGCTATAGTTCCAGCCTGAAGAATCAGGGAAACTGCTTCCGGAATTGTCATAAAGTATCTGATGATATCAGGGTGTGTAACGGTAACAGGGCCACCTACTGCAATCTGTTTTTCAAATAGCGGTATAACAGAACCATTTGAGCCTAGTACATTACCGAATCTTACAGCCACAAATTCAGTAGATGTGCTCTTTTGAGCAAAATACTGAACTATCATTTCGCAACAACGCTTTGTTGCGCCCATAACATTTGTTGGGTTTACTGCCTTATCGGTAGAAACCAAAACAAATTTATTTACGCCATACATATTTGCAATGCTTGCAACATTATATGTACCAATTATATTGTTCTTAATCGCCTCTTCAGGGCTTGTTTCCATCAAAGGCACGTGCTTATGAGCCGCCGCATGATAAACGATTTCCGGCTTAAACATTTCGAAAAGAGCCTTAATCTTATCATAATCTCTTACAGATGCAATTCTTACATCAAGATCAAGCTCAGGATGCTTTGAAAGAAGCTCCTGCTGAATATCATAGACATTATTCTCGTAAATATCAACGATAATAAGCTTTTTAGGTCTGAATTTTGCGATTTGACGGCAAAGTTCGGATCCGATTGAACCGCCACCGCCTGTAACCATGCAAACCTTATCACGAAGAAGAGCTTTTACTTCTACATTGTCAAATCTTATAACTTCTCTTCCTAAAAGGTCTTCAACATTAATTGTCTGGGCTTGTCCTAAAAAATCTGCGCTCATAATGAGGTCGTATAAGTGAGGGATTGTTTTAACTTCGCAGATAGTTTCGGAGCAAATACCCATAATTCTCTTTTTTTCTTCACCTGTTACTGAAGGCATTGCAACAAGAATTGTCTTAATATGATATTTTTCAACAATTTGCGGAATGCTACTAATATTTCCAACAACCGGAATGTTATGCAATTTTCTATGCAATTTCACAGGGTCATCGTCCACAATAGCTATTGGTCTATATTTACTATCTGGGATTTTCATTTCGCTTATGATTCTACGGCAAGCATCTCCTGCGCCCACAATCAAAGTTCTGCTCTTTTGGCTTTGAGCAGAAGATGAGATAGTGTTATAAACATAAAAGTAGCCTACACGCAAAACAAGTACCGCAAGTATCGATAGCATCATACTTGTAAATATGAAAATATCAGAACTTACAAATGGTTTTTCAATAATAATTGCAAAAACCCTAAGTGCATACAAGCACACAGTACCTAATATAATACCGCCGATGCACTTTGAAAAATCCTTTATGGATGCGTATCTCCAAATGTTATCATAAACTTTGCAAATCCACATTCCAATAATGCTGAAAACTGTTATAAGTGTTATATTAAGTGTGACATTTCCTGCAAATAACTGTACCGGAATAAATCCATACTGAAAGCTAACATTTAATACTAGATACATAAACAAGCATGAACAAACAATTGCTGTAGTATCTGCCAAGCCCAGAAGTATTGTTCTCTTATGATTTTTTATAAAATTCATAATATCCCCCTAAACATTTTTATCTGTTTTCCGTGATATATCTTACCGCACTTTCTGTCGCATCTTTGACTGTCATTTCGCTTGCGCTTTCGTCCTTACGAAGCTTATATTCAACAATTCCTTCCCCGCATTTTTTACCAACTACAATTCGAAGAGGAATACCGATAAGGTCAGCATCCTTAAACTTAACGCCGGCACGTTCTGCTCTATCGTCTATTAAAGTATCAATTCCGGATGCTTTTAATTCATTGTAAATGCTCTCTGCCATAGCCATCTGCTCATCGTCCTTTGCATTTACAGGGATTACGATTGCTTCGAATGGAGCGATTGAAACAGGTAGAATTATTCCGTTTTCATCATTTCCCTGTTCGATTGCAGCTGCCAAGCATCTTGTTACACCGATACCATAGCAACCCATAACAACTGTCTTTGGCTTTCCTGATTCGTCAAGGTAGTCAAGACCTAATGCATCGGAATACTTTGTACCAAGCTTAAAGATATGGCCCACTTCTATTCCCTGTGCTGTTTTGATTGGCTTTCCGCATTTTGGACAAGCATCACCGTCTTCAATTACTCTGATATCAGCAATCTGTGTTGGCTCAAAGTCACGGTGAATGTTTACGTTTGTAAGGTGATAGTTTGTTTCATTTGCACCTACTACAAAGTTCTTCATATTAGCAACTTCAAGGTCAACATATACAGGAATTGATAGTCCGCAAGGTCCTGCAAAACCTACCTGCGCATTTGTAATATCACGCACAATAGCTGGTGCTGCAAGTTCCAAGTCATCAATCGCACCAACAAGGTTCTTAAGCTTAACCTCGTTAATTTCTCTGTCGCCTCTTACCATTGCAGCTATGTACTTGTCATCTGCCTTATAAATAATTGTCTTTGCGAAAAGATGTGCATCGCAATTTAGGAATGCTACAAGTTCTTCAATGGTATGAACATCAGGAGTTTCAATCTTGGTCATTTCAAGATCTCCCTGAGGATATTGTTTATCTTGTGGAATACATACTGCCTTTTCATAGTTTGCCGCATATCCGCAATCATCACAATATGCAATTCCGTCTTCACCAACCGGTGATTTTACCATAAATTCCTGACTTCCGCTACCGCCCATTGCACCTGAATCTGCATCAACTATTGTATAGTCAAGGCCAAGTCTGTCAAAAATTCTGCAGTATGCATCATACATTTTCTTGTATGAAATATCAAGTCCGGCTTCATCAAGGTCGAAGCTGTAAGCATCCTTCATAATGAATTCACGGCCACGCATAAGACCGAATCTTGGTCTTCCCTCATCACGATACTTTGTCTGAATCTGATAAAGAGTCATTGGATATTCCTTGTATGAACGAACTTCATCAATTACAGTTTGAGTAAATAGTTCTTCGTGAGTTGGGCCAAGGCAGAAATCTCTGTCGTTTCTGTCCTTTAGTTTGAACATTGATGGTCCGAATACATCCCATCTTCCTGATGCCTGATATGCTTCTGCAGGAAGAAGTGCTGCCATTAAAAGCTCCTGTGCACCAGCATTATTCATTTCTTCACGAACTATTTGTTCTACTTTCTTTAAAGTCTTAAGACCAAGCGGCAAATATGAGTAAATTCCTGCCGCAAGTTTTCTGATATAAGCTGCACGAAGCATTAGCTTATGGCTTGTAATTTCCGCTTCTGCAGGTACCTCACGAAGTGTTGGTACCAACAAGTTTTTCATTCTCATTGTAGTTGTTTCCTTTCCCTTTATCAAACGATTTCTGCACCGCTTTGGATGTCGTTAATTGTTGTTAATGCAGTAAGTCCGTCACCGAATTCTGCAGATAATATCATTCCCTGAGATTCCATTCCCATCATCTTTCTTGGCTTGAAGTTTGCC
>JAFUJN010000052.1 GCA_017468095.1 Clostridia bacterium | reverse complement strand
TTGTAAATGCGTGTTTGATTGGTACTCACAAAACCCTGAATATAAGGACAAGCTTGTCATCTTAAAAACTGCGGCAGAATTCCGCAAAATAACGCCACGCCTTTCAAAACTAAAGGCAGAAGCCCTATTCGGCAAAGGCAAAAAGTACAGCATAACAACCCTTGAAAAATACAATAAATGTCCTTTCTCATACTATCTTGAAAAGGGCTTAAAAGCCATGCCACAAGAAGTTAAGCGTGTGGAAAAATCCCACCTTGGAAGCCTTGCCCATGCGGCAATATGTGAGTTCTGCAGGGAAGTTGAAAAAGGCGCAACCACTATAGCGGAAATTCACAAAAACTGGACGGAGCTTACCGAAGAAACCGCAAATGCGCTTATTGCATCTATTATGAAAGATATGCGTGAAAAGATTTTAAAGCGAGTTCATTCTGAGCAGAATCAGGTTGAATATTTACTTGCAAGATGCGAAAGAACCTTGAAAAAGTCGGTTGAAACCATAAGGAAAAGTCTTTCCCTGGGTGGCTATACCGCAGTTTGCTATGAAAAAGATTTTGAAGTTAATATTGACTGGAAGAATGAAAACGTTACCCTTTTTGGTACTATTGACAGAATTGATATAATGGAAAAACTTGCGGAAAAACGTGCAGATATCCGCATAGTTGACTATAAAACAGGGCACAAAAAGTTCAGCATTGCATCTATTGTAAACAAGCTTGATATGCAACTTGTTCTGTACGCAATAGCGGCACAAAAAATGTATGAAATGGGCAAAATTGAGTCTGCAAATCCTGAGCTTTCCCCAAGAATTTCGGCTATTATGTATAACAAAATCAATGACGATATGGTGAAGCTTGACAGTACGGATTTATCTCTTGCCGAAAAGATGATTAAAAGCAAAAATAAGCTGGACGGCGTTCTTGTTTTAGACGATGAGGAAAGCCAGCTTACCGATATGGACGAAACCATGGCAGGTGGCTTTGAGAGTGAATTTTTAAACATTTCGTTCAAAAAGGACGGCACTTTATCATCCACTTCGCAGGTTACAACAAGGGAAACCTTTGATGACCTTTGTCAGTTTATGAAAAAATCTGTTATTGATACACACAATGCCATAAAGAGCGGTGATATAAGCATTTCACCTTATAAAAACGGTCAGCTATCACCTTGTTCTTACTGTGACTATGCCGAAGTTTGTATGTTTGACGGAATCGGCAAGTACAGAAAGCTGATTACAAAGGACAATGCGGCACTTGAATTTATAAAAAAGGAGCTGGAAGAAAATGAGTAAACGAAACTGGACTCCTGACCAACTTGACGCCATAAAAACTAAATACAGAAAAAACGGTGAAAGCTGTAATCTGCTTCTTTCCGCTGCTGCAGGTTCAGGAAAAACTGCAGTTTTGGTTGAGCGTGTAATACAAAAAATTCTGCCAAAGGACGATAGAGCTGGCATAGATATAGACAAACTCTTGATTGTTACCTTTACAAACGCTGCTGCCCGCGAAATGTCGGACAGAATTGCAGCTGCGCTCTCTGGCGAGCTTGAAAATGCTCTTAATACTGGTGACAGCGAAAAGGTGAAGCTGATTAAACGCCAGCAAATGCTTTTGGGCATAAGCCAGATTACCACCATTGACTCGTTCTGCTTAAAGCTTATCCGTGAGCATTTTAACGTTTTGGGAATTGAACCGGATTTTGCCATAGCCGATACAGCTCAGGCGGAAATTCTTTCGGAAGAAGCGCTTGACGAGCTATTTTCTTCACTTTACGAAGAAAATGATCAGGATTTTTTGCATCTTTTATCGGTATATGCAACATCCCGAAGTGATTCAGGCCTTTCCGATTTGGTGCGCCACATATATAACTTCACCCGTGCAATACCATACCCTATGGACTGGCTTTATGAAAAGGTGGACGAGCTTAAATGCCAGAACGGTATTTTTGAAATAGCGTGGTTTAAGCAAGGCTTTGCATCCTGCAAAAAAGCCCTTGATGATGCCCTTGTTTTTGCGAAAAAGGGCCTTTATATGATGTGCGAAACCCCTGATATTGACGGCTTTATCGCAAATAATCCACCGGAGAAGAACGTACCTATTTATGATGAGTGGAAAGCGTATTACAAGGCGTTTTATTATGATTACCTTTTCTTAAAAGAAGCTCAAAATTCCGATTTTAGAAGACTTTCACTTCTTTTAGGCGATTTTTCTTTCTCTTCCCTTGCTCGTCTTGACAGCAAAACCGAAGAAGAAAAGAACATCCTAAAAACGCTTCGCGAAAGAGTCAAAGCTGCGATTTCCAAGGTAAAGGATTTTGCACTTTTTGACCCTGCCAAGACCGAAAATCAGATGCGCGAAGTTCTTTACCCTACAGCCTATGCACTTGCAGGGCTTGTGGAAAAGTATGACGTCCTATTTACAAAGAAAAAACTTGAAAAGAATATTTTGGAATTCCACGATGCGGAGCAGTTAACTGCAAAGCTGTTATCGGAAAACCCTGATATTGCACGCTTGGTTCAGGATAAATATGACGAAATCCTGATGGACGAATATCAGGATACCAGCCTTTTGCAGGAAGAAATTTTCCGCCACGTAACACGGGGAAACAACCTGTTTATGGTTGGCGATATGAAGCAAAGTATTTACCGCTTCCGAAACAGCGACCCAACCATTTTCAAGGCGAAAAGCGACACCTATCAAATGGTGGAAGATGCACCCTGCCGAAAAATAGTCCTGTCCAAAAACTTCCGTAGCAGACACGAAGTTTTAGACAGCGTAAATGATATTTTTGAAGCCATTATGAGCGAAGATGCAGGGGAGCTTAACTATGACGAAACCCAGCGTCTTTACACGGGAAATGAAGGATATGAAAACGTTAATTCCTCTTACATATCAGAGTGCTTTATAATCGAAGCGCCCGACGCTGATTATGAAGCAGATGACGATGAAGACGTTACAAACCCGGCTTTAGAAGCACGCCTTGTTGCAGCCGAAATCAACAAACTGAAGGCTCAGCATTTTAAGGTTTTTGACGGTAAAGGCTACCGCGATATCCAAAATCGTGACATTGTGATTTTAATGTCTTCCTTTAAGTATTCCGCAGACAGTTATATGGCAGAGCTTCAAAACGCAGGAATTGATTGCTTTGCCGAAAGCAGCGGTTATTTCGAGCGCAATGAAGTCGTTACAATGCTTGCACTTTTGAAAACCCTGTGCAATCCATATTCCGACATTCCGCTCCTTGCGGTTATGCGCTCACCTATCGGCAATTTCACCGATGACGAGCTTGCAACCATCCGCACATTCAAAAAAGGCAACTTCTTTGGCGCTGTAAAGGAAATTGCAAATAGCGAGAATTTATCCGACAGCGAAGAAAAAGCTATAAGGGAAAAGGCATCCGCTTTCATTACAAAAATAAACCGTTGGCGTGAATATTCAAGGTATATGTCATCGGACAAACTTTTGTGGCAGTTATTCGAAGAAAGCGATTTTTATGCATACTCGGGTGCCATTCCTGATGGCGAAGAGGCGCAAGCCAATCTGCGCCTGTTATTTGAACGCGCAAAACAGTATGAAGCAGGCGGATTCCAGGGACTCTTTAATTTTGTTCGGTATATGGAACACGTTGAGCAAAAGGATACCGACCTTTCTTCTGCAAAACTTGCAGGGGAATCCCACAATGTTGTCCGTATTATGACCATACATAAGAGTAAAGGTCTTGAATTCCCTGTTGTCTTTATAACAGGTGGCGGAAAGCGGTTTAATAAATCTTCAGGCGACGGCCGAGTTCTTCTTCATAAGGACCTTGGTGTTGCACCTGAATTTGTGGATTCGGATGTAGGTTTCCGTGCCGAGACTATGCAAAGAGCCGTGTTTAAAAATGTGGCATCTTGCGAGCAGATTTCAGAAGAAATCCGAAAGCTTTACGTTGCAACAACACGTGCAAAAGAAAAGCTGTATTTCGTGGCAACAATATCAGGCAAAACCGATAAATCCGGCAAAAGCAACCTTGAAAAGCAGGTGGACGACTGGAAGAGCATAGTTTTAGACGGCACCGCCAATTTCACAGCCAATGAAGTTCTTTCGGCATCCGGCTTTGTGGATTGGGTTGCACCGGTTTCAATCGCTTCTGAAAACTGGAAGTTTACGGCTATAAACCATACCGAAATCGGCAGCTCCCATTTCGAAGATGATGAAGTGCAGGTAAGCGAAATCCCCGAAATCGACCCTGTGAAGATTTTGAGCTTTAAATATCCTTACAGGGAAGCTTCAATGCTTCCTACCAAGGTTTCGGTGTCTGAGCTTAAGTCCAAAAAGGAAACAATTATAGTGCCAAAACCGGCGTTCCTTGCAGAAAAAGTTCAGGACGGCACATCTTACGGAACGCTACTTCATAAATTGATGCAATACATTACGCCTTGCGAGAATTTGAGTGGCGACAGCGTTAAAACGGCGATAGATGAGCTTGTTTCCAGAAAGATTATAACGGAAAAAGAGGCCAAAGTGGTAAGCCCTGATAAGATAGTAAATTTCTATGCTTCAAGCCTTGGCAAGCGAATTATTGCAAGTGGCAAGGTGTATCGCGAACAGCCGTTTGAAGCCCAGATTGACGTATCTTTGGCATATCCTGAAATCAAGGATATAAACGAAAAAATTCTTCTTCAGGGTGTAATTGACTGCTACTTCGAAGAGGGTGACGGACTTGTTTTGGTGGATTATAAAACCGATAGGTATGATAACATCGGCGAAATCCACGAGAAATATGACCGCCAGCTTGAGCTTTATAAGTATGCTCTTGAAAAAATCACCAAAAAGACGGTTAAGGAAAGCTATATCTACCTTTTCTCAACAGATAGTTATATATAAACAAAAAAAGGGCATCACTGCCCTTTTTTTATTCTTTCTTTTCTATTATCTGTTTAAAAGCCTGATGTATTCCCGTTGATGCAAGGCCTGTTACGGCGCCTGATGCGATAGCTTCAAGCGTGATACTTTTCTCATAAATACACGCGCATACAGCACCCAAAATTGCCAGCACCGTAGGAATAATTCTATGCTTTTTATCATCTGTCCAGTGCTTTAATATGTACCCAACGCATAGGCAGATTGCCATAACTATGGGCACATAAAGCTCGCTTATAAACTGTAAGTTTTCCATTTTATTGCCTCCTATTTATGATATACCTCTAAATCACTTATCCTGTGATTTGCAACCTTTAATTCCTCTTCATAAACCGCATCCCGCTTTTCAAGCTCATAAACGCGGTCTATCACCTGATTGTGCATATCCACTTTCTTCTCAAGCTGTTCAATCCTGAAATTTGTAAGTCTCGAGTTCACCATAATTCCGGCAAATGTTCCCAAAGCGCTGCCCAAAGCACTTATTAAAGAAACAATTACTTCTATCTGCATAATTTAACCTTTCCATTTTATATTACGCCCATATCGAAAGTGTATTCCGCTCCGATAGTTGCCTTGTTGAGATAAACGTGTACCTTCTTTTCATCCTTTACGCAATACAAAAGTTCATCTTCCTCTGATTCATATTCGCCGATACCAATCTTTACTTCTTCGCCTTCAGCAATGGGAATTAAATTTTTCTTGTTCGTAGTTCGGGTTTT
>JAFUJN010000051.1 GCA_017468095.1 Clostridia bacterium | reverse complement strand
TGGTGGTGGCGGATATATCAAAATCAAGCGTATTACTGTAAACAAGGCAGAAGATGCTATTGCACTTGTAGGAAAATCCTGCAACTTTCGTGAAGCCAAAACCATTATAAAATACCTTTACGAAAAGGGCGATATTTCCCTTGAAACAGCAAAGGTTTTGACCAGCGCGGTATCGGATAATGCAATCGCAATACCAAATCCGCACCGTGATATGGTAAGAGCGAACATATTAAAGAATGCATTTTGTGAACTATAAGGAGATGAGATTATGTACGATTTATTTGCAGATTTTTTTAACAGTTTTGATGTAGTGCCGGTTTATCGTGAAGACAGACGTTGCGAAAATTGTGGCAGAACATATTATGAGTTCCAAAAAAGCGGAAGATTGGGCTGTAGTGAGTGTTACAAGGCGTTTGAGCCACAGGTTAAACAGGCGCTTTATAAGATGCAAAAGGGAACAGAACACAAAGGCAAAATCCCGTCAAAATCTTCCACCGAAATTCTTAAAAAGCGCAAGCTTTCCGATTTAAAGAGTCAGCTTGCAAAGGCGGTTGAAACTGAAGATTACGAAAAAGCGGCTAAACTTCATAAGGAAATCAAGGGATTGGAGGGTTAAGCTATGATTTGGTATAAAGAGCAAAATGATAATGATATTATAGTAAGCACAAGAGTGCGCCTTGCAAGAAATTTAGATAAGTATCCATTTCCGAACAGGTTAAGTGAAGAAGGGTGTCAAAAAGTTTTGGATGAAGTTAAAAATGCGGTTTTGAATTCAGGCTCAACCCTTGCAAACAGCTTTACCTTTAAGGCTATGAAAGAATTGACACCTGACGAAAAGCAAGCACTTTCTGAAAAGCACTTAATCAGCATTGAGATGGCAAAGGGCGACAGAGGCGGAGCACTAATCAGCGAAGACGAAAATATGAGCATAATGATGCTTGAAGAAGACCATTTACGCTTGCAGATTATCCTTGGCGGATTTCGCTTAAAGGAAGCCTGGGAGCTTGCGGATAAGGTGGATAACGTGATTGAAGAAAGCGTCAATTATGCCTTTTCCGAAGAGTTTGGCTACTTAACAGCCTGCCCGACAAATACGGGAACGGGTATGAGAGCATCTGTTATGATGCATCTTCCGGCGCTTACAATGACAAATAATATGAACAAGATTATATCTTCTGCATCCACTTTGGGACTTACAGTTCGCGGACTTTACGGCGAAGGCTCAAAGGCCTACGGAAATCTTTATCAGGTTTCAAATCAGGTGACCCTTGGAATTAGCGAAGAAGAAATTATAGAAAGCCTTGAAAACATCGTGGGCCAGATTGAAAAGCACGAAAAGGATGCAAGAGAAAAGCTTAAAGAAAACGAAGAATTTGCTGACAAGCTTTGGCGAGCTTATGGCACTTTAAAGTTTGCAAGAATTGTTTCATCATCAGAAGCAAAAGCCCTTATTTCACAGGTAATTCTTGGAAAAAATATGGGTATAATAGATATTGAAGAAAAGCTACCCCTTATCTCACTTATGGTGGAAACCGAGCCGGCTACCTTAATGAACGGCGAAAAACTGACACCGACCGAGAGAGATAAAAAGAGAGGAGAACTTTTGCGAGAAAATGTATAAAGGAGGAACCAATTATGTTTTCTAATTTTACTGAAAAAGCAAGAATAGCAATAAATAAAGCACACGATGCGGCCTGCAGTATGGGTCACGGATATATTGGCTCGGAGCATCTTTTGCTGGGGATAATCGACGAAGGCACAGGCGTTGGCGCAAAGATTCTTGAAAATGCCGGCATTAAAAAGGAAGCAGTTTATGACCGCATAAAGGAGCTTATGGGAAGCAATATGCCACTTCCAAATAATGCAGAGCTTGCGCTTACCCCAAGAAGCAAGCGGATTTTGGAGCTTGCCGCAATGGAAGCTCGCAGTATGGGTCATAGCTATATCGGCACAGAGCACATCCTAATCGGTATCATAAAGGATGGCGACGGCGTTGGCGCAAATGTGCTTGCAACAAGCGGTGCTGATTTTAATAACATCTATAACGAGATTGTTTCATCAACTGAGTCGGGATTTTCGCAATGCCCTAAAGCACAGCCAAAACGCAAGGGAAATGAAAAAACTCCTACCCTTGACCAGTTTGGCCGTGACCTTACAAAAATGGCGAAAGAGGGTAGGTTCGACCCTGTAATCGGCAGAGATGAAGAAATAGCAAGGGTTATTCAGATTTTGTCAAGACGTACCAAAAACAATCCTTGCCTGATTGGTGAGCCGGGTGTTGGTAAAACTGCGGTGGCAGAGGGCTTGGCGCAGAAAATCGCATCAGGGGATGTTCCTGAACTTTTAAAGGATAAACGCGTAGTAACAATGGACTTATCTTCAATGGTAGCAGGTGCAAAATACCGTGGCGAATTTGAAGACCGTCTTAAAAAGGCTATTGAAGAAGTAACAGCGTCGGGGAACATAATCCTGTTTATTGACGAAATTCACACAATCGTTGGTGCAGGCTCGGCAGAGGGTGCAATCGATGCATCAAATATCTTAAAGCCGTCTTTGGCTCGTGGCGAAGTTCAGCTAATCGGCGCAACAACCCTAAATGAATACAGAAAATATATCGAAAAGGATGCAGCACTTGAGCGCCGTTTTCAGCCTGTAACAGTTGGGGAGCCAACAGTAGACGAAACTATCGAAATCCTAAAGGGACTTCGTGATAAGTACGAAGCACATCACAGCGTGAAGATTGACGATAGTGCAATCATATCAGCGGCAAAACTTTCGGAGAGATACATTACCGATAGATTTTTGCCGGATAAGGCAATCGACTTAATGGACGAAGCTGCAAGCAAGAAAAGGCTTTCAGCCTTAACTGCTCCTGATGATTTAAAGAACCTTGAAAAAGAGGCAGAAGAAATCAAAAAGGAAAAGCAGGAAGCTATAATTTCACAGAATTTTGAAAAGGCGGCAGAGCTTCGTGACCGAGAAAAGGAAATTGAAGCACAGCTTTTGGCAGGCAAAAATCAATGGAAAGACGCCAACAAGTCAAGCGCACTTGTGATTACCGACACCGATATTGCGGAAATCATAGGCGAATGGACTAATATCCCTGCACACAAGGTGGCAGAAGAAGAGGGCGAAAGGCTCAAAAAACTGGAAGAAATTCTTCACGCAAGAGTGGTTGGTCAGCATGAGGCAGTATCAGCCGTATCACGTGCAATAAGACGTGGCAGAGCAGGCCTTTCCGACCCGAAACGCCCGACAGGTTCATTCTTATTCTTAGGCCCTACAGGTGTTGGAAAAACCGAGCTTTCAAAGGCACTTGCCGAAGCTATGTTTGGCTCTGAAGATGCCATGATAAGAATTGATATGTCAGAGTATATGGAAAAGCACGCAGTTTCAAAATTCGTAGGCTCACCTCCAGGATATGTTGGCTATGACGAAGGCGGTCAGCTTACCGAAAAGATACGAAAAAAGCCGTATTCCGTAATTTTGTTTGACGAAATTGAAAAGGCACACCCTGATGTATTTAACATTATGCTTCAAATCCTGGATGACGGAATTTTAACCGATGCCCAAGGACGAAGAGTTGATTTCAGGAATACTGTTATCATTATGACTTCAAACCTTGGTGCAAAGGACATTTTGAATACAGGAACAACCAAAATGGGATTTGGCACAGCAAATGAAGAAAGTGATAATGATAGCATTCGTGAAAAGGTTATGGCAAAGGTTAAAGAAGCCTTTAAGCCTGAATTTTTAAACCGAATTGACGAGATTATCGTGTTCGAAAGACTAAAAGAAGCCGAAATTGCCGAAATTGCGAAAATTATGCTAAAGGGTCTTAAGGAAAGACTTTTGGCAAACGAAATTACGGCCGAATTTACAGATGAAGCAATAAGCGAAATCGCAAAAGCGGGCTTTGACCCAGTCTATGGTGCAAGACCACTTCGTCGTGCAATCCAGAGCAAGATTGAAGATATGCTTTCGGAAAAAATTATTGCAGGCGAAATTGGTGAAAAGGTAACTATTGATGCTGAAGACGGAAAGTTTATAACAAAATAGTGAAAAGATACCACATTTATGTGGTATCTTTTTTTGCTTAAAGATGAATTATACTATCAAGTGCAACACTTTGAAAAATTGAAGTTCATATGAATCTCTGGTAGAATAGAGTTACCACACAATAAACTACAAAGGAGAGAAACATATGAACTATAAACATCTTAC
>JAFUJN010000050.1 GCA_017468095.1 Clostridia bacterium | reverse complement strand
TCTGCTACTGTCTTAATAGAAAGCTCGATAATTTCCTTTACAGCTTTTGTAATAACATCAATTTCGTGTCTTGCCATATTTGAGAAAGAAATGTTCTTTTCATAAATTTCCTTTCCTGTCTTTAAGATGTTGCAGGCATGGTCAGAAATTCTTTCAATGTCACCGATAACGTGAAGAAGTGTTGTAACTTCATTTGCTTCTTCCATAGCAAGCTTGTGACCTGCAAGTTTTACAAGATAAGAACCAAGTTTGTCTTCGTAATTATCTACTCTTTCTTCTTGCTCCTTAATGTAAGCATCTGTCTTTTCGTCATAATCAAAAAGCTTGTCTATTGAAATGTTTACAGATTCACCTGCAATCTTAATCATTTCTGCAATACTTTCCTTTGCCTTTTCAAGAGCAAATCCAGGCATTGAAAGGAAGTTGTCATCAAGTACGCTAAGGTCATTCTTTTCTTCGTCTTCACCCTTAAATGTCCAAACTGCAAGTTTTTCAAACTGTTCACAGAACGGAATTAAGATAACTGTTGACAGAATATTGAATAGTGTGTGGAAAAGTGCTATTGAAAATACTGATGCTTTTCCGCTCATAAATCCAAAAGGTACCACCGCGTTAATTGCATAGAATACTACTGTAAATATAACAACGCCAATAATCTTTATATAAAGGCAGGAGATTGCAACTCTCTTTGAGTCACGGCTTGCAGATAGTGATGCTAAAATCGGTGTAATTGTTGTACCTATATTTTGTCCCAAAACAACAGGGATTGCTGTTGACATTGGGATTGCACCTGTTAAGGATAGTGCCTGCAAGATACCAACTGATGCAGATGATGACTGAATTATTGCAGTAAGTAGCGTACCTGCTAAAATGCCAAGGATAGGATTTTCAAACATTACAAGTATTCTCGCAAAGTTCGGGTCATCCTTTAAGCCTTCCATAGCGCCTGACATGGATTCCATACCAAACATTAAAACCGCAAAGCCAACAAAAATTGAACCAAGGTTCTTTTTCTTTTCTGACTTTGACATCATTATCATAATAACACCAGCTACGGCAAGTATCGGCGTAAATGATTCAGGCTTGAAAAGTCTTAACCACCACAAATCGCTGGTAATACCTGTTGTACTGATAAGCCATGCAGTAACTGTTGTACCAACGTTTGCACCCATAATTGTGCCGATTGTCTGGGTAAGGTTCATAATGCCTGAATTAACAAAACCAACAAGCATTACAGTTGTTGCAGATGATGACTGAATAATCGCTGTGACACCAAGTCCCAATAGGAATCCTTTAAATCTGTTTGATGTTAATCTTCCAAGGATTGATTCAAGCTGGCTTCCTGATAGCTTTTTCAAGCCATCGCCCATATAGTCCATTCCGAAAAGGAAAAGGGCAAGGCCGCCACAAAGTGTTAAGATTGAAAAAATGTCCATAATTTCCTCCTTGTTTTATCTTTTATGTAGATTTTATTTTTTTGTATATTCCCTCTCATTTGCAGAGGATTTTAAACGAAAAAGACAATGCCTTTTTCGGTATTTTTCTCAAAAACACTCATACATATTTATTGTAACACATTTTTTTCATTTTTTCAACAAAAAAATACCTACCAGAAGGTAGGTATTTTTAATGCTGATTATTAAAATAAATGATAGTTTGCTACAAGTGTTGCGAACACGATTGAAATTGTAGATAGTAGCTTTATCAAGATGTTGATAGCAGGGCCTGAAGTATCCTTGAATGGGTCACCAACTGTGTCGCCAACAACCGCCGCCTTGTGGTTTTCGCTGCCCTTTCCGCCGCCAAATCCGCTTTCGATATATTTCTTGGCATTATCCCAAGCACCACCGGCATTTGACATCAAAATCGCAACTAAAAATCCTGTTACTGTTGCACCTGCAAGCAGACCGACAACGCCATTTGGCCCTAAGATAAGTCCTGTAATAACAGGAACTACAACTGCAATAATTGTTGGAAGCACCATCTCGTGAAGACTTGCCTTTGTGCAAAGGTCAACACAGGATGCGTAATCTGCCTGAGCTTCGCCTGTGATAATTCCCTTAATTTCGCGGAACTGACGTCTTACTTCCTTAACAACACTCTGTGCTGCACGGCCAACTGATTCCATTGTAAGTGCCGCAAATACGAACGGAAGACAGCCACCGATTAAAAGTCCTACCAATACAGGTGGATTCATAAGTGACATATCAAATGTGAAGTCAGGTGCTACCTTGCCAACGCTGTCAACATAGGATGCCATTAGTGCAAGGGCTGTTAGAGCTGCAGAACCGATAGCAAAACCTTTACCTGTTGCCGCTGTTGTATTTCCAAGTGAGTCAAGAGCATCTGTTCGCTCACGTACCACTTCATCAAGCTCAGCCATCTGTGCAATACCACCGGCATTATCCGCAACCGGACCATAAGCGTCTGTTGCAAGGGTTATACCAAGTGTTGAAAGCATACCAACTGCTGCAAGGCCGATTCCGTAAAGGCCTGTCGCTGTATCACCGCCACCTGTAAAATATGCTACCATAATGCAAATTGCAATAATTACGATTGGAAGAGCTGTTGATAACATACCAAGACTCATACCGCTTATAATAAGTGTGGCAGAACCTGTTTCAGATGAGCCTGCAAGCTTTTTGGTCGGCTT
Source organism: Clostridia bacterium (assembly GCA_017468095.1). GTDB lineage: Bacteria > Bacillota > Clostridia > UBA1381 > UBA1381 > UBA1738. The sequence continues at coordinate 9,115 of JAFUJN010000050.1, read as the reverse complement.
ATATGTGTCAGATGTGAAATACTCTGTTGCCTGACCGATTAAAACGCCTGCAACAAGACCTGCTAAAACTGCTATATAAAGTGAAATGTTTTCTTTTCCTAAAACATACCAAACAATCGGGAATGCACCGATTGCAACTATAATTGAGCCTACTGTTGTTCCCTTTGATAGTGCCTTTAGAAGAAGCTTCTGGTCAAACTTTTCGCCTGTTCTTACAAAGAAAGAGCCGATAAGGGAAGCAAAAATTCCCAAAACCGCCAATAGAAGCGGAACGCCCATTGCTTTTGGGTCATTAAATGCCGCAACACCAAGTGCACAGGCAGATACGATTGAGCCGAAGTATGATTCGTAAAGGTCAGCACCCATTCCGGCAACGTCACCAACATTGTCACCAACGTTATCGGCGATAACTGCAGGGTTTCTTGGGTCGTCTTCAGGGATTCCTGCTTCAACCTTACCCACGATATCTGCACCAACGTCAGCCGCCTTTGTGAATACACCGCCGCCAACTCTTGCGAAAAGTGCCATTGAAGATGCACCCATACCGAACATTACGATTGTTGTTGCAGTTTCAGAAATATTGCAGTTAAATAGAAATCTCAAAAGTGCATACCAAATAGATACGTCCAAAAGTCCAAGACCTACTACGGTAAAGCCCATAACAGAACCTGCTGAAAATGCCACATTAAGACCTTTATTAAGGCTTTCCCTGCAAGCATTTGCTGTTCTTGAGTTTGCATTTGTTGCAATCTTCATACCGAAAAATCCGGCCAAGGCTGAATAAAGTCCGCCTGTTATAAATGCAAACGGAATAAATTTATTCAAAAGATCAAACTGGGACAAAATGAACAAAATCACAAACATACACGCAAAGAAGATGGCAACCACCTTGTATTGACGTGTAAGATATGCATTTGCACCCTGCTTAATAAAGGATGCAATTTTTTTCATTGTATCTGTTCCCTCTGAAAAGCCTAATACCTTTTTTGCCATTATTCCGGCAAAAGAAAGAGCAATGATTGCTCCTAAAAAGCTTAAGCCAAGTACTATTTTCTCCATGAAGTACCATCCTCTCATATGTTTGTAATTACATATTTTACCACTAAACCCATATTAAGTCAAGTATTATGTTAACCAATTTATAAAATTTGTTAATTTTTTGACATTTTTTTGTGTTTATATAGTGTATTCTATCACAAAAATCAGGGTTTAATGCAAAAAACTGTGCACTCTCTTAACGAGAATGCACAGCCTTATTTTTCCAGATTCTGAATGCCTTCGTTTATATCTTGCATCCTTTTATCAAGTTCTGCAATGTTATCGGCGCATCGTTTAAGCTCTTTTACAATTTCATCCGAGCCTTTAATATCCTTTTTATATTTCATTTTATGCTCAAGGCTTGCCCAGAAGTCCATTGCGATAGTGCGAAGCTGTACTTCCACCTTCATATTTTGACGGTGGTTTGCAAAGAATACCGGCACTTCCACAATCATATGATAGCTTCTGTAGCCGTTTGGCTTTGGATTTTTTATATAGTCCTTTACGCTCAAAAGCTTTATATCGTCCTGTGAAACCAGCATATTTGCCACTTCATAGATATCGTCAATAAAGGAGCATATAACACGAATACCTGCAACGTCTTCGATGTAATACATCAGAGAGTTCATATTTATGTCAAGACCCTTTCTCTGCATCTTTGAAATGATGCTTTCGGGTGTTTTAATTCTGGATTTTATGGCTTCAATAGGGTTTCTGTTATATGTAACCGACAAGTCGTCATTTAGTATCTCAAACTTTGTTTTGACTTCCTTTACTGCGCTTTGGTACATCATCAAAAATTCCCTGAATTGTCCACGTGGCGAAAACAGTTTTTCTATGTCCTTTGGAATTTCCCCTACACCTTGAAAGGATTTTTGTATCACGTTTTTATCCTCCGTAAAATATATTTTCTAACTTAATTATATTGTCTGCACCGATTCGTGTCAACAAATTTTGACAAAGCTTTACAAACTGTTAATTTTTTATATATTCTAAAAAAGCTGACTCTTTGCAAGGCTTTCCCTTGAATAAATGATATTTTAATCAAACTTTATAAAAACAACCCTCCCGTCACACTTCGTGTGCCACCCTCCTTTACACAAGGAGGGCTTAATGGCGCGGTTTTTAAGGCTCCCTTGTGTAAAGGAAGCTCCGCCAAAGGCGGTGAGGGATTGTAAATACAATTAAAGTAATGTTTACTCAAGGGGAAGGCTCTCATACTTAGTTTTTTATAATACAAGTTAATCTCAAAAAAAGAACGGCAACAGCCGTTCTTTTTACTCTTCTTCTTGTGTTTTTTCCTCTTCCTGTTCCTGTGATGATGTGATTTTTGGGAGTCTTCCCACTACAACGATAAATATAAGCACGGCAATCATCAAAACAAGCGCTCTCATACTTCCGTATTCTGCCAAAAGCACGGCGGTTATTCCCAAAATTCCGCTTATTGCGTACAGGATAAACACGGTCTGCTTTTGTGAGAAGCCCATATCTATAAGTCTGTGATGAAGATGCCCACGGTCTGCTTTCATAGGGCTTTGTCCGTGATACACTCTTCTTATCATTGCAAACATTGCATCAAATAGTGGCAGGCCAAGAATTAAAAGCGGTACTGCAAAGGATATGATTGCATAGCTCTTAAACACGCCTTGCACCGAAAGGGATGCCAGAATAAATCCCAAGAACGTGGAACCGCTGTCCCCCATAAATATCTTGGCAGGGTTAAAGTTAAATGGCAAAAATCCGAAGCAAGCACCCATAAGTGCAAGTCCCACAACTGCCACCCAGTATTCACCCACTCGAATTGAGATAAACACAAGGCTTACCGACATTATTGCCGAAACTCCGGCCGCCAAGCCATCAAGGCCGTCAATAAAGTTAACCGCATTGGTTATAAACACAATCCACACGATTGTAGCAATCCCCGAAAGCCACCAAGGAAGCACAAGATAAGGGTTGTCCGAAAAAATGTTCGGGTTGGTGAACACGGTTATGCGGATATTTCCGCCAATCATAACCACCAGCGCAGCCAAAATCTGAATCAAAAACTTGAACTTTGCATCAAGGTTTTTGCAGTCATCCACAATGCCTAAAGCAAAGATAATCGCCGCTCCAACCAAAATTGCGGTAAGCTCGCGGTTCATTCTTCCGAAACAACATATTGCAACCATAAACCCGAAAACAATGGCAACTCCGCCAAGTCTCGGGATTGGCTTTTTGTGCATTCGTCTTGAGTCTTTGGGGACATCCACCGCTCCGATTTTAAATGCAAGCCTGTGGGCAATAGGTGTTGCCGCAAAGCTGAATGCAAACGCCACCACAAAGGTTAAAATTAGAAAAATTATTTCCGTCGTACTCATATTTCTACCTCAAGTTACTGAACAAAGCCAACCTTTTTGTAAACCTTACTAAGTGTTCTTCCTGCAATTTTTGATGCTTCAATAGCACCCTTTTCGCAGATGTCAACAAGGTACTGCTTATCATTTGAAAGCTCGTCATATCTTGCTCTTATCGGGCGGATTTCTTCAACAACAGCTTCTGCAACGTCCTTTTTGAAGTCGCCATAGCCCTTGCCCTGATATTCAGCCACAATCTTGTCAATATCCTTGCCTGTAACTGCTGACATAATGGTTAAAAGGTTATTTATTCCCGCTTTTGCATCATCATCCGGACGGTATTCGATAACGCCTTCTGAGTCAGTAACCGCAGATTTAATCTTCTTTTCAATTACAGATAAATCGTCAAGTAGTGAAATATACGCCTTTGGATTTTCGTCTGATTTTGACATCTTCTTTGTAGGCTCTGTAAGGCTCATAACCTTTGCGCCTGCCTTTGGCATAAATCCTTCAGGAATCTTAAATACAGGGTTTCCTTCCTGACAATACACGCCGTTAAAACGCTCCGCAATATCGCGAGTAATTTCAATATGTTGCATCTGGTCCTTACCAACAGGAACAAGGTCTGCCTGATATAAAAGGATGTCTGATGCCATTAGTACCGGATATGTGAAAAGTCCTGCGTTGATGTTATCTGCATGCTTTGAACTCTTGTCCTTAAACTGTGTCATACGGGATAATTCGCCCATATATGTATAGCAGTTTAAAACCCATGCAAGCTGTGCATGATGCGGAACCTGTGACTGAATGAACAGCAGGCTCTTTTCAGGGTCAATACCGCAAGCGATATAAATCTTCAAAAGGTCAAGTGTTCTTTTTCTTAGCTCCTGTGGATTCTGGCGCACTGTGATTGCGTGCAAATCCATCATAGCATAAATGCATCTGTATTCTTCCTGGAGGTTTACCCAATTCTTAATGGCTCCAAGGTAGTTTCCAAGTGTGATATTTCCTGACGGTTGTACTCCGGAAAATATGGTTTTTTTCTCGTCCATTAGTTTGTCCTCCTGATTATTTTAGCATATCGGTAAGCATTGCGCCCACAGCTTTGATGCCCTCTTCAATTTTGTCTTCAGGCATTGTTGAGTAGTTTAATCTGAATGAGCTTGTTTTTGCGCTCATATCTGTTGCAAAGTTATTGCTTGGCACAAATGCCACCTTATATTCCTTTATGGCAATTTCGGAAAGCTTTACAGCATCGATTGTGTCAGGGCAGGTAACCAAAATGAATAGTCCGCCCTCAGGCTTTGTCCATTCAATGCCATCTGGGAAATACTTGTCCATACAATCAAGCATAAAACGGCACTTTCTTCCGTAAACTTCGCATGCTTTTTTGATATAGTCATCAATGTTATATCTCTTTAAAAATTCGCAGGCAATCATCTGTGTCAGGCATGGTGTATGAACGTCATTCACCTGCTTCATAATCTCAATTTTATCACAAAGCTCAGCTCTGCACACAATATAGCCAACACGAAGACCTGGGGATAAAATCTTTGACATTGAGCTTACATAGATAACTCTGCCCTCAGTATCTAGTGACTTGATTGTCGGCACATATTCACCGCCAAATCTAAGGTCACCGTATGGGTTATCTTCCATAATCAAGCAGTCATACTTTTTCGCAAGTTCAAGCATCTTTTTTCTCTTTTCAAGGCTCATTGTGATGCCTGTAGGGTTCTGGAAGTTTGGAATTGTATAGATTAGCTTAACCTTGCGGTTTTTCAAGGTTTCTTCTAACTTTTCCATATTCATTCCGTCAGAATCCATTGGAACACCGATAAGATTTGCACGAACACTACGAAGTGAGTTTAGTGTTCCAACAAAGCTTGGCGCTTCAACAACGATATCTTCGTTATCTTCAACAACAACTCTCGCCGCAAGGTCAAGTCCCTGCTGACCACCTGTTGTTATGATAATTTTGTCTTCACTTGTGAATGAATCCACCTTTTCTGCTCTCTTTTTAAGCTCTTCTTTAAGTGGTCCATAGCCGTCGGTTGTGCCATAAGCAAGTGCCTTTTTGCCGTCATTTTTCAAAATGTCCGCTGCAATTTCTGAAAGTTCTTCTGTCGGGAACAAATCAGGGTCAGGTGAACCGCCAGCAAGTGAAATTACCGCAGGGTCTGCCATAAGCTTGAACATTTCACGGATGCCTGATGCCTGAAGCGGTTTGGCACGGTTTGTATAATACTTTTCAAAATTCATGTTTTTACCTTCTTATTTATTGATTTTTGCCCAGCTGTCTTTTAATGCTACTGTGCGATTGATGATGATGTTATCAGGAGTTGATTCCTTGTCAACACAGAAATATCCGAGTCTTAAGAACTGGAACTTGTCTTCCGGTTTAATATCGGCAAGGCCTGATTCAAGCTTACATCCTGTTAATGTTTCAACAGAATTAGGGTTTAAGTTTTCAGTAAAGCTTCCAACCTTGCTTTCATCTGACGGATTTTCAACATTGAAAAGTCTGTCATATAGATGAATTGTTGCATCTATTGAATCGTCCTGTGATACCCAGTGAATTGTACCCTTAACCTTTCTTCCGTCAGGTGAATCACCACCACGGGTTTCAGGGTCATAAGTGCAGTGAACTTCAATAACTCTGCCGTTTTCGTCTTTCACGCAAGATGTTGCAGTTACATAGTATGCACTCTTTAAGCGAACTTCCTGACCATACTTTAGTCTGAAATACTTCTTAGGTGCATCTTCCATAAAGTCATCTTCTTCAATCCAAAGGTTCTTTGAGAATGTCACCTTTCTTGTTCCAAGCTCTGGCATCTGTGGATTGATTTCAACTTCAATCTCTTCTGTTTTGCCTTCAGGATAGTTATCAATAACAAGCTTGATTGGGCGAAGAACTGCCATTGCACGAGGTGCAATGTTGTTTAAGTCTTCTCTTACGCAGAACTCTAAAAGTGAGAAGTCAATTACGCTATTTGCCTTTGCAACGCCGATTCTTTCGCAGAAATCACGGATTGCAGCAGGTGTATAACCACGTCTTCTCATACCGCATAGTGTTCCCATTCTTGGGTCATCCCAACCTGAAACGATGCCGTCATTTACAAGCTTTAGACACTTTCTCTTACTTGTTAGTGTATAGTTTAGGTTCATTCTTGCAAACTCAATCTGGCGTGATGGCTTTTCAAAACCAAGTTCACGTAAAAACCAATCATATAGCGGTCTGTGGTCTTCAAATTCCAATGAGCAAAGGGAGTGTGTTACGCCTTCTACTGTATCTGAAATTGGGTGAGCAAAGTCATACATTGGGTAAACGCACCACTTGTCACCTGTTCTGTGGTGATCCTGATGCATAATTCTGTAGATAATCGGGTCACGCATATTAAGGTTTGGTGACGCCATATCAATTTTCGCACGAAGAACGCGGACGCCGTTTTCCCATTCACCCTCTGTCATTCTGCGGAATAAATCAAGATTTTCTTCAACACTTCTGTTTCTGTATGGGCTTTCCTTACCAGGCTCGGTTAATGTTCCGCGGTATTCACGGATTTCGTCAGCTGATAGGTCATCAACATACGCCTTGCCGTCCTTTATAAGCTTAATTGCACATTCATAAATATCGTCAAAATAGTCGGATGCATAAAGCTCTTTATCCCACTGGAATCCCAGCCATTTGATGTCTTCTTCGATAGCATCAACGTATTCTGTGTCTTCCTTTGATGGGTTTGTGTCATCAAGACGAAGATTGCAGGTTCCGCCGTATTTTTGAGCGTTACCAAAGTCAATGCATATAGCTTTTGCGTGACCTATATGAAGATATCCGTTTGGTTCAGGTGGAAAACGAGTCTGCACGCAGGTATAAACGCCGTCTGCCAAATCCTTTTCTATAGCTTCTTCTATAAAATTCTTGCTTACAACTTCTTCCATTTTAATTCCCCTTATCTCAAGTTATCTATTGCTGCATCAATTCTTGATAAGAATTCGTCATATCCCAAAACCTGTATAATTTCGTAAAGGTCAGGTGAGTTTCTTCTTCCTGTAACCGCAACTCTGATTGCAGTTGCAACATCACCAACGTGACCCTTAAATGAGTCAGGATCCTTTTTATACATCTTCGGTGCTTTTGCATAGCCAAGGCTTTCTGCCATATCACGTACCTTCGGGAACCATTCTTCCGCAGTTTCGTTTTTATCATAAACTGTTTTATAAGTTTCCAGAATTTCGATAGCATCTGCATTTGCGATATTCTCTGCCCATTCATAGCTTTCTGGCTTATTAAAGAAATATGCGCAGTAGTCTATTGTATCTTCCCATTTTGCAATATCTTTTCTTGGCTTTTCATTGCCACGCTCGATACCGAAAATGCTTGTTGCATAGTCTTTATTCTCGGCAAGTAGCTTTGCAAATTCAGGGTTTGCAGCATTTGCCCAGGAAAGTGTTGCATCATATACTTCTTCCTTTGTTAGCTTGCAGATATAGTTCTTGCTGATATCATTAAGCTTCATAAGGTCAAATAACGCACCAGCCTTGCTCATATTTGAAAGTGAGAACTCAAATTCGTCTTTTGATGAGTCAGGGTTTGCCATTCTCCACTCCTCAAAGTTAGAGTTTGCGATGGTTAAAAGATACTCTAACACCGCTTCCTTTGGATAACCTGATTCGTGGTAGTAAGTAACCGCAGCTTCAGGATCCTTTCTCTTTGAAAGCTTACGCTTACCGCCGGTTTCTTCGTCTTCCTTCATAACCGGTGCAATATGCGCATACTGTGGAGCAGTAAAGCCCAAGATTTCAAATAACTGTAGATGCACAGGTGCTGATGAAATCCATTCGTCGCCACGGATTACGTCTGTTGTGCCCATCAAATGGTCATCAATAGCGTGTGCAAAGTGGTATGTTGGGATTCCGTCGGTTTTTAGAAGCACGATATCCTGAACATTTTCAGGCATTTCGATTTCACCCTTAATAGCGTCATTAAAGCTTATTCTCTTTGCTTCATCGCCAGGTGATTTAAGTCTTAAAACGTATGGCATACCCGCATTTATTTTTTCTTCAATTTCTTCTAGTGTCAAATCTCTGCACTTTGCAAACTCGCCGTAGTAACCAGGGTTCTGCTTTTTCTCTTCCTGACTCTTTCTTATTTCGTCAAGCTCTTCAGCTGTACAGAAGCATGGATATGCAAGGCCTTTTTCCACTAAAGATTTTGCATAGGTCTGGTAAATTTCCTTACGCATACTTTGTGTGTATGGGCCGTAGTTTCCGATTGAGTCGGTTTCGGTAAGCATTCCCTCGTCAATTTCAATACCGAAGTTACGAAGTCCTTCAACTATTCCTGTAACGCCGTTTTCAACTTCTCTTTTCTTGTCGGTATCTTCAATTCGAAGAAAAAACACTCCGCCACTTCTTTTTGCAGCAAGGTGCGATACAAACGCCGCAAAAAGTCCGCCTATATGCAAAAATCCTGTAGGGCTTGGTGCAAAACGTGTTACCTTTGCACCTTCCTTTAAATCCCTTTTAGGATACATATTTTCATAATCTTCAGGGGTTTTGGTTATAGAGCCAAATAATAGCTCTGCCAATTTTTTATTATCCATAAAACTTTTCCTCCGTTTAAAAATCATAAATATAATATTTTATTATACAACTTTCACCCCGAATATCAAGTAAATATGATAAAAAAACGGATAATTTTGCTAATTTTTTTAGTGTTTTCACTCCCAAGGAAAAATGAG
>JAFUJN010000049.1 GCA_017468095.1 Clostridia bacterium | reverse complement strand
TACTGTTACCACACAGGAGCTTGTGTAGCCACCATCTTCACTTGTTGCAGTAATTGTTGCTTTTCCTACTGTCAAACATGAAATGTTACCATAAGAATCAACACTAACAACTTCAGAGTTTGATGAAGTCCATGTAAGGTTCTGATTTGTGGCATAGGAAGGTGTGAAACTTGCAACAAAAGTTGTGTTTACGCCTTCATTTAAAGTAACTGACTCATAATTCAGTTTAATATTTTCTACCGGCGCATTATCACGAGATAATGTATATCTGAATGATTTTGTATTTGTAATAGGTGTAACAGTATCTGTGCTTGTAACACGGAAATAATAAGTTCCGTCAGCAGTTGCAACATATTTTATTGTTTGGTTGTCTTGTGAAATATATCCATTACCTTTATGTTCATATCCTTCGGTTTCTGCATTGTAGTAATAGATATTATAATAGCCCCGTTTATGGGAGTTTCCTACACTATATCCTGATGTGTGGATATTTATTGTATCACCGGTTGTAACGCCTGTTATCTCAAAATAATCGGCATCGTTGTGGCCATTTAGTGTATGATATATAGTCTGGTTTGCAGATGTTTTTATTGCATTAGCGTAGCTGTCGCTGTTTTCATAAGAGTCCGGATAATCCACGCTATATTTGATGGTAATAGGATTCTTTAAAATGCCATGACTACCATAATCATACACGCCTACCTTAACATAGTATTCGCCTGCATTGGTTATCTTATAACTTCTGCTATATGCGCTTCCAATTGAATAGACATGATCCAGTGAAGATGCACTATCACCATTTAACTCAAAATCTTTTCCTGAATACAAATTGTAATATATGCGTCCGCCGTTGGTTTCAAAGCCATCAAACCAAAGTTTTATGGCTTGATTATCATTAACTGTTATTTTAAACCAATCCACATCGTTATGCCCTGTTAATGTGAAAGATTTATTTATATCTTCCTGTAATGTTGTAGCAGTTTTCCAGGTGTTGTTATACTCATGTTCATCCGGTTCAATTATATTATAGCTGATTGCTAAAGGCTCTTGAACGGTGTTAGGATGTTCATAAATTGCAACTTTAACATAGTAATTACCAGGGTTTTTAACTTTGTAGTGACGACTATAGGCATAGCGGAATCCATATACATGATCAATATAACTTGCGTTATTTCCATATTTTATAAAATCTTCTTCGCTAAACATTGCAAAAGAAATCGCGCTTGTGTTTACTTTGAATCCTGAAAAATTAAGCTGTATTGCTTCGTCAGGATTTTTTACGTTGATTTTAAACCAATCCACATCGTTATAGCCGTGTAAGGTATATGGAGTATCAACATCCTGTTCTAACATGGTGGCATTTTTCCATGTATCATTATTCTCATTTTCATCTGGTTCAATGGCAGAATATTTAACCGTCATATATTCTGTTATGCTTGAGCCATTATATAAGCCAACTTTAATATAGTACTTTCCCGGTTCGGTTACTTTGTATGTTCTATTAGAAGCTTTGCTAATCCCATATACGGTGTACATTGGACTTGCATTAGAACCGTATTTATTCAAATCTGCTCCACTATAAAAATGATAGTAAATTGATGCTGATGATGGTTCGAAGCCTGAAAAATTCAATTCAACCGCTTCGTCAGGGTTATCTACATCAACAACAAACCAGTCTGTATCCGAAGTGGCAGGAAGGTTAAATTGAAGTTCTGCGTCCTTAGCTAAAGGTGTCGCTGTTTGCCATGTGTTATTGGCTTCGTTAAAGTCCTTTTTGCCTGTTCCGCCGGAATAGGTAATTTTCAAAGGATTCTCTGCTATTTTTCCATTATATACAGAAATTTTTATATATTTTGTGCCTGTGTTAATAAAAGAGGCAGTTCTTGTGTAATAACTGTTTGGCTCGGCGGTAAATACTGAATTCACAGTGTCTTCATCATATAAAACCACACGGATTTGATTTGAATAATCTGTTTCAAAGCCTTCTATTGTTAATGTAACAGTTTCGTTTTCTATAGTTGTATCAAAACAGAACCATTCCACGTCATTATGCCCTGTCATTGTAAATTCCATAGGAACGCTGTCTGTTAAGTATGTCGCATTCTCTTTTGTTTCATTATTTTCGTTGGCATCGCCATCAACAATTTCATATCGGATTTTTAATGCCTTTTCGTTCCATTCACTTCCGCTATGATACATTACAACTTTAACGTAATAATCCCCGGCTTCATATACCTTAAAGTTTCGGGACATATTTGTATAGAAGTTTGTGTAGGAATCTATGTAGCTGGTATTTCCTGCTTCAAGCTCTGTTCCTTTATAAAGATAATAGGAAACTCTGTTTACAGTATAATCAAAGTTACTCATTACCAACTTGATAGCATCGGTGTCATTGGCTACAGAAATTTTGAACCAATCCACGTCATTCTGACCATTTAATGTATAGCTACTGTCAACATCACGAATAAGCTCTGTTGCATTTTGCCATGTGTCATTGTTCTCATTGCTATCAGGTGCAACAATTGTGTATGAGATATTAATATCCTTTTCAAGAACATAGTTATTGTTATTTAAAAATACCTTTACATAGTATGAACCGGCTTCAGGAACCTTATATGTTCTTGTAAGATCTGTGTTAAAGGAACCTATCTGTTGAAGACATGATGTATTTGGATTATTTTCCAAATCGGTTCCCTTATACAATCTATAGTATATGTGATTTGATGTAGAATCAAATCCGTCAAAAGAAAGCTTAATCGCTTCGTCATCGTTTTCTACATCTATTTTAAACCATGCCACACTGCCTGATGCCGGCAAATTAAACGCAGTTTTAGCTCCGGCAACAAGTTGCGTTGCATCTTCCCATGTTGATGCCGCAAGAAGTTCTATTTCATCGTCAACAGCATCTGTTTCTTCGCAGATGACAATGCTTTCTTCTGGCTGGCTAACAACCTCAATGTCTGTCAAATCTTCTTGTGCACTAACAAATAATCCGCTACTTATCAGCACGGAACAACACAATAAGATTGATATGATTTTTTTACTCATGGCAATTCCTCCAATAACCATTTATTATGCCTTTTTGAAGACATTTATGTTTAACCTTAATTATACAACATTAGTAAATATATGTCAATTGACTTTACAAAAAAGCTACCTATATATAAGCGTTTTTTTGTAATAAAAAACTGCAACATCAGTTTGGAACTAATATTGCAGTTTTAATTAGTTGTAATTATTTGTCAAGTGGTTTCATTGTCGGGAACAACAAAACGTCACGGATTGCCTGTGAGTCGGTTAGTAGCATACACATACGGTCGATACCGAAGCCGATACCGCCTGTTGGTGGCATACCGATTTCAAGGGCATTCATAAAGTCTTCATCTGTTGTATTTGCTTCTTCGTCACCCTGTGCCAAAAGCTCTTCCTGTGCACGGAAACGCTCTCTCTGGTCGATTGGGTCGTTAAGCTCTGAATATGCGTTAGCCATTTCCCAACCATTCATAAAGAACTCGAAACGTTCAACGTATTCTGGGTTTTCAGGCTTTTTCTTTGTAAGCGGTGAAATTTCGATTGGGTGGTCCATAACGAAGGTTGGCTGAACAAGATGCTCTTCAACGTATTCTTCAAAGAATAGGTTCAAGATGTCGCCCTTCTTATGACGTTCTTCATATTCAATGTGCTTTTCTTTAGCAACAGCTCGTGCTTCTTCCAAAGTCTTGATTTCGTTCCAGTCAACGCCTGCATACTTCTTAACGGCGTCAACCATTGTAATTCTTTCAAACGGCTTGCCAAGGTCCATTCAATTCCGTTATACACAATCTTTGTTGTGCCAAGAACTTCCTGGGCAACGTGTCTGTAAAGATTTTCGGTTAAGTCCATCATACCGTGGTAGTCAGTATATGCCTGATAAAGCTCCATAAGAGTAAATTCAGGATTGTGACGTGTGTCCAGGCCTTCGTTTCTGAAAACTCTGCCGATTTCGTAAACACGTTCCATACCACCAACGATAAGACGCTTTAGGTATAGCTCAAGTGAAATTCGAAGCTTAAAATCTTCGTCTAGTGCATTAAAGTGTGTTTCAAAAGGACGAGCCGCAGCACCGCCGGCATTTGAAACAAGCATTGGTGTTTCAACTTCCAAAAAGTCCTGACCTGCAAGGTATGAACGAATGCAAGCAATAATCTTTGAACGCTTTACAAAAGTGTCCTTAACATCAGCGTTCATAATAAGGTCAGTATAACGCTGACGGTATCTTAGGTCAGTATTTGTCATACCGTGGAACTTTTCAGGTAAAGGCTGAAGTGACTTTGAAAGAAGAGTGATTGACTCAACTCTTACTGAAATTTCGCCTGTCTGTGTTGTAAATACTTCGCCTGTAGCACCGATGATATCGCCGATGTCAAGCTTTTTAAATCTTGCGTATTCTTCTTCACCCAAAATGTCGTTCTTAACAAAAAGCTGGATGTAGCCGTCATTATCCTGAATGTGAACAAATCCAACTTTACCCATACCACGCTTTGACATAATTCTTCCGGCAACTGTAACAACCTGTCCATCAAGCGGAGAAATCTTAGCAGTTACCTGCTTTTCTTCGCCACGAGCAACAACTGTTCTTTCTTCTTCAGTATAGCCCTCAGAAATGTCCTTTGATGAGTGAGTTCTATCAAATTTTGTAATCTGGAACGGGTCCATACCCGCATCCTGAAGTTCTTTTAACTTATCTCTTCTGACCTGCAGAAGCTGTGATAATTCCTGATCCATATTCAAAAATCCTTTCGTATTATATTATAATCCATATAATTATACACTAAAACCGCGGGTTTTACAAGCATTTACCATAAAAAAGTGGAAAAATTTCGGTTAATAGAGCCTTGCAAGACCGCCTTCACCTGTTTCGCGGTAGTTTTTGTGCATATCCCTGCCGGTTTCGTACATAGTTTTTACCACTAAATCAAAGGAAATTTTTCGAGTTCCGCTTAAAAATCCTGCAAGGGATGTGGCATTTATGGCACGCATTGCCGCAACAGCGTTTCGCTCAATGCAAGGAATCTGCACCAAAGATTTAACTGGGTCACAGGTCAAGCCTAAATGGTGCTCCATAGCGATTTCAGCCGCATATTCTATCTGTTCAAGGCTCATTTTGGCAAGCTCGCAAAGGCTTGATGCCGCCATAGAGCAGGCACTTCCAATTTCCGCCTGACATCCGCATTCTGCACCGGAAATTGATGCATTGGTTTTTATAATATTGCCCACAAGCCCCGCTACAGCAAGGGCTTTTATTATATCATCGTCGGAATATCCCCGTTGTTCCTTTTGGTAGTAAAGCACAGCAGGAAGAACCCCTGCTGAACCGCAAGTCGGAGCGGTTACAACTGTTTCGGAGGATGCATTCTGCTCTGAAACCGCAAAAGCATAGGCGCAAACAAGGCGGTTTTCTCGGGTTTCAGCTGTTTCGTTTTTTGATGGGCGGTTATATAAAAAGTATGCCTTTTTCTGCACATCAAGTCCGCCAGGGAGTGTGCCAGTTGATTTAAGACCCGATTCCACGCTTTCTTTCATACAATCCCAGACTTCTTTTAAGTATTCAAAAATCTCTTTGCCTTCGCACATTTCCACGTACTGCCAAAGGCGTAGCTTGTTTCGTCTGCAGTATGCCGCAATTTCGGTAAAGGTGGTAAGTGGGTAGTAAGACTTTGGTTTTGTTCTATGGCCATCCACTAAGAATTTGCCACCGCCAACACTTAAAATACGCTCTCTGTCAATTTCCTTGCCGTTTTTATATGCAAAACAATCCATAGTATTAGGGTGCGGGATGTTTTTTGTGTCCCTATCGAACACGAGTTCAAATTTGTGCCCCCGAAATGCACGGTTTAAAACATAGTCGCATCTGTGACCTTTGCCCATTTTCGCAAGAGAACCATACAAAATAACCTTAAAGCTGTCTGCTGATGGGTTTGCTTCGCGAAAAAGTATAGCGGCACGTTCAGGTGCCATAGAATGTGAGCTTGACGGGCCACGACCCATACGGTAAAGCTCACGAAGAGACTCCATTCCTGATTTATTAAGCCAGCGTCTTTCAGGCTCCAGCTCACCATTCATCAGAGTATCAAGGGAAATTTTAAAAATCTCCGCAAGCTTTAAGCAAATATCGGTGGACGGATGGGAAAGAGATTTTTCCCACTTTGATACTGCACGATTTGAAACTCCCACCATATCGCCAAGCTCTTTTTGCGAAAGCTTCAGCCTTCTTCGATTTTCATATATCATTTGTGAAATAATGCTTTCGGACATAATTTCACCTTCCTTTTTTCATTAAATAACCGAGCTTGTGAATGCCACAGCCTTGCCAAGAACACGGATGTGGGAAAGCTCTTCGTTCATATAAATCATTGGGCGGAAAGACGGGTTTTCCGACTGCAAAACCACCTGATTAAGTTCAGGGTAGTAGAAAAATCTTTTAAGAGTAACTTCGTTATCGTTTACAATCACCACGGCAATTTCGCCGTTTTCAACCATTTCCTGTTTTCTGACAAATACGATGTCGCCGTCAAAAATACGGGCGTTTATCATACTGTCGCCCTGTGCGATTACGCAAAAATCTGCGTCAATATCAGCGCCTGAATCGGCAAAGGTTTCGTATTCTTCTTCACACATAATAGGCTCGCCACAAGCGATTTTGCCAAGCATCGGTATTCTGCGACGATGAATAGGGCGCAGACCGAAACGGGAAAAATCTTCGTCCGTTACGCCGGCTCCTTCCTGATGAAAGCCTACAAGATAATCGATGGAAACGCCGAAATAAGAGGCGATGTCCTTTAAAATTGTATTGGTATTAGGCATTCTTTTGCCTTGCTCATACATGCCAATGGTGCTTTTTGATACGCCGATTGCATCTGCCAGTTGTTCCTGTGACAAATGGGAATCTTCGCGAAGTTTTTTTAGGTTTGCTCCAAACATACAAAAGTCCTCCTTTTATGACCTCTATCGACATTTTACGACACATTTCGTGGTCTGTCAACAAAAACACGAAATGTGGTGAAAAGTTTGTGAAAAGTGCACAAATTGTAAAAAATGGCAAAATTCTGCTTGACAAAACCACATAACGTGTATATACTAATATAAAAATACACGAAATGTGGTTTATATGGAGGTGTAAATATGACATAGTGTGGACTTTAAAGATTGGTTATTTAAGAAAGGAGGATGCGATGAATTTTTACGACGAGGTATTACGTGCAGAAAGACAAAGAACAATGGGCTTTGGAGGGGATATTTTTGATGGAGACGAGTATGAGTGCCCTATTTGCGAAAGCCATGACTGGGACTTTTTGCTGAAGGATTGCCACGGAGATATTATCGGTTGTCAGGAGTGTGTGACGAAGATATATCCGGGAGAAGAACATTTAACAGAATAACGGGTTTTGCTTTAAGAGGTGGTTTATTTGAGTAGAGAAGAATTGATGGAAGTGTATTATTTAGACAAGGAAATTGCCGAATGGAGGGAAGAAATCAAAAGGATAAGAGAAAGTGCTCTGCCAAAAGGTGTGCGGTTTGGAAGCCTATCAGGTAGCGGAAAGCATCAGGATATGGTGGCCGAGGCCGCAAGTATGATTGCTGACATTGAACGGAAAATCAAGAAAAAGCTTTTGGAGCTTGAAATGGCACGAAGCGAAATTATCCACTATATCATGGATATTGATGATTGCCAGACAAGGCTTATTTTTAAGCTCAGATGCCTTGACCATATGACGTGGAACGAAGTTGCGGACAAGGTCGGGGGAATGAATTCGGAATATTCTGTTAAAAAGAGATTTTACAGGTACTTGGAAAAGTGCAGCTAATTAGAACTTAAGTTGTCCCACATGTCACCTTAAGATGTGGTAATATGTTACCGTAGAAAACAGAACGCCGGCATCTGTTTTTTTATATATTATTTGGAGGTGATCCATGGTGGACCCAAGACGTACCTTATGTGCAAGATGCGTAAGAGATTACAAAACCGCAGGGTTTTCGGTAGTGCATAGCGTGAACAGCACCATAAAAGAGCCTTGCGATATATGCGCAAGGCCTGGGTTTGAATATGTTGTAAGGACACACCAAAGGAAAGGGACAGGCCAGGATGAGCAAAATTGATTTTTGGCTGACGCCTGAGGGACTTATTCTTCTTCGTGCAAAAAGCAGGGACAGCCTTACCAAAAACGAGCTTGCAAAAAAGCTTGGAATTGCGCCCAAAACATTGAGTTTATGGGAAAAGAAGCATCCCGAAATTGAAGAGGCACTAAGGCAGGGAAGAGAAATAACCGACGTTCAGGTAGAAAACGCGATTTTGAAAAAGGCGTTGGGATTTGAGACCACCGAGATTAAGAAAGTGGTAAAGGCGGACGGGCAAGAAGAGACGACTACCATACAAAAATGTGTGCCTCCTGATGTTTCCGCAGCTTCTGTGTGGCTTAAAAACAGGTGCCCCGAACGATGGAGGGATAAGCCACAGGATGCGGATAGCCTGTCGAAAGTTGATAAAATACTGGAGGAGATAAATGCTCAGGCTAACAGATAAGCAAAAAGAGTTCTGGCAGAAGGCAAACCATCGCTGGAATATTAAGGAAGGTGCCACAAGAAGCGGAAAAACATACCTTGATTATTTCCTTATTCCCAGAAGAATTCGTGCCACTACTGGCTCAGGGCTTATAGTGCTTTTGGGTAACACAAAAGGGACTTTGGAGCGAAATATTTTAGAGCCTATGCGCTCTATCTGGGGTGATGAGCTTGTAGGCGGAATCGGAAGCGATAACACGGTTATGCTTTTCGGGAAAAGATGCCACGCTTTAGGCGCTGACAAGGTTACGCAGGTTTCAAAACTTCAGGGTGCAGGGATTGAGTATTGCTATGGTGATGAAATCACCACTTGGAATGAAGAAGTTTTTTCTATGTTAAAATCCCGTCTTGATAAGCCAAATTCGGTTTTTGACGGAACCTGTAACCCTGACGGGCCAAATCATTGGCTGTTAAAGTTTTTAAACAGCAATGCGGATATTTTCCGCCAGCACTACACCATTTATGATAATCCCAATCTATCCGCCCAGTTTGTTAAGAACCTTGAGTGCGAGTATCAGGGCACGGTGTATTACGAGCGGTTTATTCTGGGGAAATGGGCCTTAGCTGAAGGACTTATCTATCCTATGTTCAAAAAGGAAGAGCACGTAACAGACGAGCTTCCAAAGTTCGGGAAATATTATGTTTCGGTGGACTATGGAACCTTAAACCCATGCAGTATGGGACTTTGGTGTGTAAGCGGAAAGAAAGCATACAGAATTCGCGAGTTTTACTACAGCGGCAGAGATGAAAACAGGCTTTTTACAGACGAAGAGTATTATGGGGAGCTTGAAAAGCTGATCGGAAATCTCCCCATACAATATATCGTGGTTGACCCGTCCGCTGCAAGCTTTATTGAAACAATCAGGCGTCACGGAAGATTTACCGTAAAAAAGGCAAAGAATGATGTGCTGGATGGCATACGCTATACGGCAGGGCTTATTTCGGCAGGGAAAATTCTGGTGTCAGCAGGGTGTGAAAACACCCTTCGGGAATTTGAAGAATACAGCTGGGATACCGACCAGCCGGAGGATAAGCCGGTGAAACAAAATGACCACGCTATGGATGATATGCGATATTTTTGTTATACGGTTTTAAGAAAGCTGTGGTAAATTTACTCCATATACATATTCAAACATAAGAATTACAAAATCAGTGCCGCCAAGTGCAGCGGCAGATTGGAGACGACTATGAACTTTTTAAAAAAGGCGACTTTTACCCTGAAAAACTCACTTTACAGCGAGGGTGTTGGGGTGAAAACGTCAGAACAAATGTCTGCGGCAATAAGCCTGTGGGAGAGTCTTTACAGGGACAACAGCAAGCTTTCTCTGGCATCCGCTATTGCAGCAGAGACCGCAAGACTTACGACCTTGGAGCTTAAGTCAAAGGTGTCAGGGTCTTGCCGTGCAGACTTTCTTGATAAGCAGTATCAAAACCTGCTCAGTGACGTTCGAAATATCACAGAGCTTGCCTGTGCAACAGGCGGTGTGGTGCTGAAGCCATACGTTTCAAATGGCGAAATTAAAGTTGCCACCATAAAGGCGGAAAACTTTATACCTACCGAGTTTAATGAATCGGGTGATATTGTTGGAGCGGCATTTCTGGAAAGGTATTATTCCGGCAAAAAGGTATATACCCGAGTTGAACAGCACTCGCAAAAAAACGGTGAATACATAATACGCAGTACGGCTTATGTAGGCGAAGACGAAAAGGAGCTTGGAAAACAAATCTCCCTTAGTGACACTATCTGGAAAGATATCACACCGCTTGTATCAATGAGCGGAATTACAAAACCATTGTTCTCCTATTTCAAAATGCCTATGACAAACTGCATTGATTCATCGTCGCCACTTGGCATATCGGTATTTGCAAGAGCAACAGGTCTTATAGCCGATTGTGAAGAACAGTACAGACGTCTTTTGTGGGAATTTGAAAGCGGTGAACGTGCGCTTTATGTTGACCAGTCAGCAATGCGTCGTGATGATACCGGAAACTGTGTAGTCCCTGATAGACGCCTATACAGACTTCTAAACAGCGGTGATGACACGCTATTTGCCGATTGGTCGCCAACTTTCCGTGAAGAGTCTATTTTGAATGGGCTTAACGAGATTTTAAGAAGAATCGAATTTAATTCGGCGCTTGCTTACGGAACTTTGTCCGACGTTCAGAATGTGGACAGAACAGCAGAAGAAATCAAGGTGTCAAAACAGCGCAGTTATGCGCATATCTGTGAAATCCAGAAGTCTTTAAGGACAGCACTTGTAAATCTTCTTTCTGCTATGGATGCCCTTTGCGACCTTTATGGACTTGAAAAGGGCGGAGAATATAATGTTTCGTTCAGCTTCGATGACGGAGTCGTAGCAGAAAAGCGAGAAGAATTTGATGAACGACTTAAACTTTTGGAATTTGGCGTTATTGAGCCGTGGGAAATCAGAGTGTGGTACTTAGGCGAGGATGAAAATACTGCAAAAGAGAAACTTTTAGGGAAAACAGTGCCCGGAGGTGAAGAGGAAGCATGAAAAAAGAAGAGATAATGGAGCTTATTCCTGAACTTTCCGAGGAAGATGCCGAAGCACTTTCTGCCCTTTGGGAAGAAGAGCTTTTAAAGGAAAAGGAAAGCTTTGATGCGGAGAAAATCAGGGAAGAAGCAAGATGCGAGGCATACGAGCAGGCAAGAAATGAGTACCTTGAAAAGCAACGCGATATGGCATTAGAAGATGCCTTGGAAAAGGCAAATTCAAAAAGCACAAAAACCTTGAAAGCTCTTATTAACATGGAAGAGTTGGGCTTTGAAGACGGACAAATCACAGGGCTTTCCCAGCAGATAGAAAAGCTCAGGGAAGAGTGCGGATTTTTGTTCTTTGACGAAGAAGAAAAACCGAAATTTACGAATGGGTCGGCATCTTTTGAAAATAAGTTAGATCTTTCGGGGCTTTCCTATAAGGAACGACTTAAGCTCTACTCAGAGATGCCGGAAGTGTACCAAAGACTGGTAAAATAAAAATTTAGAAAGAGGTTTAGTTTATGGCAATGACAAGTATTCAGGATTTAGTTAATCCTAAAGTTATGGCGGATATGATTTCCGCAAAAATTGAAAAGAAGATTGTAGTAGCACCATTTGCAAAGGTGGATGACACATTAGTAGGTGTTGCAGGTGACACAATCGTTGTTCCGCAGTATAGCTATATCGGCGATGCATCAGACGTTGCAGAAGGCGATGCTGTTGAAACAACTACTTTAGTTACAACAACTACAGAAGCTACAATTAAAAAGGCTATGAAGGCGGTAGAGCTTTCTGATGAAGCTGTGCTTTCAGGTTACGGAAACCCTATCGGCGAAACAAACAACCAGCTTGCAGCAGCTATTGCGGCAAAGGTTGACAACGACGCTATGGAGGCGCTTCAGACAGCGACTACCAGCTATGAAGCAGACGGCGCAATTTCTTATGATAACATTATTGACGCTATCGACAAGTTCGGCGAAGAAACAAATTGCCAGAAGGTAATTTTTGTTCACCCATCACAGCTTACTCAGCTTCGTCACGATGAAGACTTTATTTCAGCAGAAAAATACACAGGTGACGTGATTTTATCAGGCGAAATTGGTATGATTGCAAACACACGTATCGTACCATCAAAGAAAGTTCCGCTTGTAGACGGCAAGTATGTGTGCCCTATCGTAAAGATTGAAAACGATGCTGAAACAGAAGACGAAACACCGGCACTTACAATCTATTTAAAGCGTGACACAAACGTTGAAATGGAAAGACAGACTCTAAGACGTGTTACAGACATTTCAGTTGACAAGTTCTACACAGTTGTGCTTTCAAATGCAGGAAAGGTAGTGCTTGCAAAATTTGACAAAGACGCAATCGGGGGCTGATACCTATGATAGCGGATTTGGCTTTTTACAATGAAAACTACGGCGGGGACAGTAAAATCCCCGCTTCTTTATTTCCGCTTTGGGAAAGACGAGCTGAAACCGAGCTTATTTATATAACAGGCGGAAAAATTGAAGGAAAAGACGATGAGTGCATTAAGATGTGCATTTGTGAGATGGCAGAGGTTTTGTATAATTATGTGCATAGAGACGGAATCAAGTCGGAAAATAATGACGGGTATTCTGTGGTCTACCAAGATAGGGACACAAAACAAAAACTTTTAGAAATTGCAAAAGTATATCTTGGCACAACGGAGTTTTTATTTAGGGGTGTTGACTGTGAGAGCTGATGGTGTGGTAACAATATGGCATTTTGATGATTCCGATACCCCTATTCGCAGGGTGTTTAAAAATGTGCATATAGACGCTGCAGAAAAGATTGACAAAAACGGGATTAAGCAAAAAGGCTTTTTTGATGCAAAAACCGCTACTGTCAGAATCCCAACAACGGAAGAAATAGGTGTACTTCCCGGGGATTACATCTTTATTGGCGAATGCTCTGATGCGCTACCCGAGAGCGAAGATGCTCTTAAAATAATAGAGGTAAAGGATAACAGGCGCGGCGGTCAGAGGCATTGGCGCATTGTATGCGGAGGGTAACATATGATTATAGATGCTGTAAGAGAATATATGCTGTCCTGCCCACTCCTTGCAGGCAAGAAAATAAATATAAACTGCCTTGGTACAAAGATGCGCAGTTTTTCCATTGACAATGCTGCATCGGAGAGTGTTATAAAAAAGTATTGTGATGGGAGCTCGCTAAAACAGGCGGTATTTACCCTTGCTGTGCGTGACCGTTATGATGAAAAGCTTAATGAAAACCTTTATGTAATGAAGCTTTTGGAAGAGGTTGAGGATTGGATATATAAACAGAATATCTTGAAAAATCTGCCCAATCTTGCGGATGGCAATTTGGTGCCGAGAAGCATAGAGGTAACAAAAAGCGGACATCTTCACGATACATCTATGGGTAGTGGCAGGTGGCAGTTGGAATTCAAGATGGTTTACAAGCAAAGTGTCTAAAAGTGGGGACACAAAATTAAAAGAAAGGTGATATAAATATGATTAAAAGAAGTGACAGATTGGCCTTTATGGAAGTTGTAGATGGAGAAGAAGTGGTTTATAAAAGATTGACAGGCTTTACAGAGTTTTCTATTTCTAAAAATCCAAAAGAATATTCAAGAAAATATATTGATGAGGATATGGAAAGAAGCGAAGTGGTAGCGTATTCAACAGCCGTTTCATATAAGTTTGATGCGGAACTTGGAAATCCTGTACACGAATTTCTGGCACAAGTTGCAGAAGAAGAACGTTTGGGCGAAGATGCATTGTGCAAGGTAATCATTGTTGATATAAACAAATATAATGGAAGCGGAGCAAGTGCCATTATGCGAAGATTTACTGTAATTCCGCAAAATGAGGGAGATAATCCTGACACATATACTGTAAGCGGAACACTTAAGGCGGTAGGCGATAGAATTGTTGGTACTGCAAAAACAACCGATAATTGGCAAACTGCAACATTTGAAGCAAATTAGGGACATAAAAATGCAGGAGGAAAGGTATGAATATTTTAATAGATGCATTGCCGGATTTTGTGACGGTTAAAAATGTAAAATACGGTGTGCTTACCGACTTTCGTATCTGGATGGAGTTTGACAGGATAATGCATAGTAACATAAGTGCAAAAGACAAAATTATGATGATACTAAGATTGTGTCTTGATAGCAAGCGTTGCAAGGTTTTTCCTGAAGATATAATGGAAACGATGGATGCATTATGCGGTTTTTATATTCACAATAAGGATAATAAGGGCAAAGACAAGGGAAAAAAGGAGCGAGTGCTTGATTTTGCCCAAGATAGCGGATACATATATTCTGCCTTTTTAGCACAGTACGGGATTGATTTATTATCAATCCCGTATATGCATTGGTATGTGTTTTGTTCGCTTCTGGAGAGCCTTGAAGATGAACGGGAAATTATAAAAATAATGCGATTCAGACTATGCGAGCCGGAGAAAGAGCAAAACGCAGAAAAAAGAAAATACTTAAGAAGAATGAAAGAATTTTATGCTCTTCCTGACCTGAGAAGCGAAAGAGAAAAGGAAGAAGAAATTGCAAATATTCTTTTTGAGGCTTTTTAAGTAAGAAAGGAAGAGCGTAAGTTGAACGAAAATGAACTGAAAAAAATCGGCGAAGAAGTAGGCAGATACTTGGGCCAAGGTGTTGCCGGGGGACTTTCGGACAGTTCTAAGCTTGCAGCAAAGGCTTTTAGCGGATTTTATGAAAGACTTAAGTATCAGCGGGACTTTGACTTGATTAGCGAAGAAGAATACTACGAGAGACTTGAACAATTAAGGGACAGATATTTTTCAAAAGGGACAGATAATTGGGTTAAGTATACCAAACAGATTTATGCTTATCAGGAAAAGATTATAAACCAAGAGAAAAAACAGCTTGAAGGACTTTATGATGATTTAAGCGATTACGCTACCGAAAAACTGGAAGGGATTTTGAAGAAACAGCAAAATCTTGCCGAGAATCTTAATGATTTCGGGGGGTTATATAACGAAAATACCGTGCACATGAACGGATTTACCGATACATACTACTCTCTGCATGACCTGTCCTGGGATATTGAAGCACTAAAACGCTATAGCAGTAATATGACCGGCCTTAAGGAAAGAGCGGACAGGCTTTCGGTTCCAAAGGAAGCAAGCGACTATCTTTTCTCTAACATCAAGGAAATGGATACTGACGATGCGCTGATGTTTATGAATGCGCTTAAGTATGAAAACGACGAAAAGTTTTCTGAATACACAAATAAACTTTATGAAAAGTATACCTTGTCAAAAAGTATAGCATCTAAGCAGTATGAAGACGAATTTGCAAGCGGAGTTTCGGATGTTTATGCCAATATGAAAGATGCGCTTTTGGAGGCAGGATACGAGATACCTGACGGATTTTATGTAAGCGGAAGTATTTCTGCACAGAAATTCGGCGAGGCGTTTGTTTCCGAGCTTGATAATCAACTTGGTATAATCCGTGGCATAATTGATGAGTTTAATGCAGGCCTTGAAATTGCTCCGGCTTCCGGTGGCGATGTTTACAACACAACAAATACATCTTATAACATAAGTGCCATCGAGGCAGGTGACACAGTAGAACAGATAAGACGTTATGAGACTGTGAAAAGGCTTGCGGGAGTCAGTTAGGAGGTGGTTTGGTGTTTAATATACGATTTTATAATGAAACGGGAAGTATAGATTTTGGCGGTGGCAATTCCGGTTCAAAGTGGAAGGTACTGGCAGCAGAAGGGCTGGCTTTTTGCGGGCGAAGCTTCGCCGTTGCAAAATATGCAGGGCAAGATGGACAAAAAACCACAAGCGTGACTGTGAATGCAAGGACTATAACCCTAAGCGGTGATGTTTTTCTGGGTGATGATTTTGACTTGGAATTCAAATCTGCCATGACGGTTTTAGAAAATGAAGGGACTATTGAAATTCAGACAGGGCTTGGCACACGGCTAATTAGGGCAAGATGCTGTGATTTTCGCGAGAATGAGCGAAAGGGCAAATATATGCTGTTTGTGGTCCAGTTTATTTGCGATGACCCTTATTTTGAAGATGCTGACAAGACAGAAGTAGCTATATACAAGAGAGTTTCGCTTTTTGATAAGTATTTTACTTTCCCTGGCAAATTTTCCGAACGAATTTCCAGAAGAAATATTGAGTATGCAGGAACACGAGAGACGGAACCAACGCTGTTTATAAGCATAGATGAGGGAAAAGACGGCGATAATCAGCTTGTTATTAAAAACCATACAAGCGGAGAAAGCCTGACCTTTAACTATGGCGGAGTTTTAGGTGATTTTATTACTGTGGATATTAAAAACCGTAAAATCTATAACCAGGACGGAGAAAACCTTTTAAAATATCTGGCGGATGACAGCTTTTTTGATGGGTTCCATCTTTTCCCCGGGAGCAATGATATTGAGGTAATAAATCGCAATACAAATACGGGAATAACGGTGACGTGTTGTTTTAGCAACAGATATTCAGAGGCGGTGTATATATGACGCTTTTTGTGTACGATTTTGAATTCAATTTGCTTTTTGTGGAAACGGGAATAATCAAGTCAAGATGGGTAGTATATTATAATGATGTGGGGACTTTTGAAGTACATCTTCCCATAACATCAGAGCTTACAAGAATTGTGAGCGAGAATCCGTATCTTGTGGTAAAACAGCATGGGCTGTCTGCCATAATAGTGGGAAAAGAGCTGGGGGATGAGCTGGTATTATACGGCAGAACCTGTAACTGGCTTCTTTCAAAAAGGATTACGCCGGAATTTGAACTTGATACCGTATATTCAGGCGATGCAGCAGCCAATATGGTAAATACCGCATTTTCTGATGTAGACAATTTAGTTATCGGCAATATCCCAAAAGGGAATCAGGTGGAATTTGAATCCATGGAAAATGAGACACTTGACTCTGTTCGCGATTGCCTGAAGCTCTCAAATCTGGGCCATGAGCTTTGCTATAATGAGAAAACGAAAAGTTGGGAGTTTAACGTATTGGAAGGTATAGAGAGTGAACTTATACTTTCTGAGGCACATAGGAATGCGTTTGGTACAAAAATTTCTTCTGATATTCTGGATATGGCAACCTGTGGCGTGTATAACAAGAAAACCGATGACGGATATACCAGTACAAATATTACGGGTGATACAGAAAAAACCGGAATTTACAGGTGGGAAGCAAAGGTTTTGGGCGAAACCGAAAATGAAGCGAAAATAAACCTTGAAAAACTTACCGAAAAAAATAAAATTTCTATGGAAACAAGCGAGATTTCGTGGAAAAAGGACTATGCTTTGGGCGATGTTGTGAGAATACAGATAATTAAGGGTGCGTATCGAACAACCGAGAAAAAGCGGGTCTCAGGCGTAGAAATAACTACCCGTCAGGGCGAATATAGCGAACAACCGATATTTGAATAAACAAAAGAAAGGAAGTTTTAAAATGGCATATAAATGCAGTTTTTTAGATAGCCAAACATATAGTGCACAGGATGTCAATGATATTTTTGCCCGTATTACGCAGGGTGGCGTAGTTTTTACCGATACAGGCTACACCTTTGGTGATTTAAACGCTGCGCAGGAATCGACTGTAACAGGCGGTGTAACAAGAGATACAAATTCCTGTATGGTAGTAAAAGACGGCGATACATACAAAATTTCAAAGGGTGCCTGCTTTATGAATGATGGTTCTGCAATCATTTTTGATGAAGACGGTCAGGAAATAGAAATCACGCCGGATGTTATAAATTATGTGTATTTGGTGAGAAACCTTGTGGCAAATTCCATTGATATTGTTGTGTCGGAAGCCCAAGGCGATGCAGATAGCATACCTCTTGCCGAAATTGACGAAGACGGAAATGTGTTCGACCGAAGAAAATACGCAAGAGCAAAGGTAGATCTTGCAACTTCTGGGAATATCAAGAATTTTACTGTTACAGT
>JAFUJN010000006.1 GCA_017468095.1 Clostridia bacterium | reverse complement strand
TGCTGACTGGTAATATTTGTTATTGTAAGGAGATATTTATGAATATTAAAAAGAGACAAATTACAACCTATGATTTTGATGGTGTTTTTAATGGGTTTTGTGTTGATGTTGAAACTGACATAGATAATAAAGAAAAACTGAATTTTTATATTTATCATAAAGAATGCAGTATTAAAGCTCATATGTTTGGGGTTTTCAAAAAAACTTTAAGAAAAGAAAATTTATCCATTAAAGATATAATTTCTGGAAACATAAAACAGAGTATTAAATCATATAAAAACCGTTATATAAAAAATTAAAGGAGAATTTTAAAATGGAAATTGTAAAAACAGTTTTAGAAAATGGTTCGGAAAGAATTTTAATTAGAAATGAAAATACAGTTAGAAATTGTGCTATTCAAGACCTTATTTATGATTTAGAATACGAATTAAGTGATACGGATTTTGATGATGAAGATAGCGTTGATGATAGTTACTGCTATACTCTTGACACTATAGAGCTTAGGCTGGTAGATTCAATGGCTGAATGGGATTTTAAAAAAGAACACGCAGACAAAATCATTTACCTAATGGATAATGCTAAAAATCTTGAAAGAGCTTATGAACTTGCAATAGAATATTTAGAAGCTTTGCTTGTTAATGTACCAGTAGATTACCGTGATAGTATATTTGGCTGGGAAGAGGAAGAAGAGTTCTTAAAAGATGAATAGAGTGTAATAAAAGCAGGGCACAAGCCCTGCTTTTACTTTTACTTTCGCAAATTTATTATGCCATTGAATGAGTGTATAATTTCTTTTGTTCTTTCTTTTGCAAACTCGTTTTCATCAGAATAGTAGTATTGCCACAACGTGCTTTCTCGTTTGTGGCCTGTAATTTTCATAAGCGAACCCATAGGCATATTGAAACTTGCCATAACCGATATTGCGGTTTTCCGGAAACAGTAAAAACTGAAATTTTCTCTCTTATCATCATTTATACAAATTTCTTTTCTTATTATTTTTGCATAATATTGAAATGAAGATAAGGCATTATATTTTCCATCTAAACCCATTGTTATCATATCATCATATATAAAGTCCTTTCCTTTTGGTTGATTTTTTATAGCATACTCAACACGTTTGCGGTTTAAATCAAAAAGGTCAGGCTTTTCTTTTTTTGCTTTTTCAAGCATTTTCATTCGTTTTTGAACTTCATATATGAGCACATCAGGAATTTGTACATCTCTTGAAAAAGTTTTTGGGCTTTTAAAAACTAATTTTCCACCAAATTCAACAATCTGCTTATTGATGCTCAGAGTTTTTTTATCAAAGTCAAAATCCGAAAAACGAATTGCAAATGATTCAGCTGGTCTTGCGCCAG
This sequence comes from Clostridia bacterium, assembly GCA_017468095.1. Taxonomy (GTDB): domain Bacteria; phylum Bacillota; class Clostridia; order UBA1381; family UBA1381; genus UBA1738. The sequence goes on along the minus strand of JAFUJN010000006.1, from coordinate 708 downwards.
TGTAAATGGAAACTAAAAACGGCAAAAGATAATCTGTATCTTTCAAAAGGTCATATACCTTTTGTATTTCTTCTTGGTTTAAAATACGCACTTCTTTTTCATCATCATTTTTTGGCATTTTAACGAATTTCTCAAACTTTGTTAAATTCTCTGCCGAAATAACATTTTTGGCAAAGGCGTGTTGAAAAACTAACCAGCAAAATTTTAAAATACTCTCAACAAATGTATAGCTATATCCCGCTTGTCCAGTTCCATGTCCATCTCCGGTCTTATACATCTTTTCAAGATATGTATTTATAGTTTCGTGGTCTAAATCGTGCATAGATGTTTCTGCGAATGCATATTTAATATGCTGATTAAAAATGCTATCGTATTTCGTAATGGTAGCCTCTTCTTTTGCCGTTGTTCTTTTGATATCTTCCCACATATCACTAAATGTAACATTGCTGAATTTATATGACTTATCCGTGCTAAGAATATTAAGGTGTTCTTGAAGTGCATCATACGCCTTAGTGGCAGTATTGAATTTTTCACCAGTTAGTCTATGCCTATTTACAAAAGTATTCGTTTTTGATTGTGTATGACGAAGGCGATATGAGTAAAAGCCATCTTCACATTTATAAACATAAGGTTTTTTGGTTTTGAAATATTTTTTACCGTTGCGAATTATGTAATCTTTTTTTGATTTTGTGGTTTCTTCTGTTCCGT
>JAFUJN010000048.1 GCA_017468095.1 Clostridia bacterium | reverse complement strand
ATTAAAAGGAGATATAAAAATGGATATTAAGATTACAAAAACAACATCACCAAAGGCAAAGCCTGAAGGAAAACTCGGTTTCGGTAAGGTATTTACCGACCATATGTTCGTAATGAATTACACAGAGGGAAAAGGCTGGCACGATGCAAGAATCGTACCTTATGAAAAGATTACTCTTGACCCATCTGCAATGGTTTTCCACTATGGTCAGGAAATGTTTGAAGGTCTAAAGGCATACCGTGGTGCTGACGGAAAAGCAAGACTTTTCAGACCTGATATGAACGCTAAAAGAACAAACGCAACAAATAAGAGACTTTGCATCCCACAGCTTCCTGAAGAAGATTTCGTAGAAGCAGTTCGTGCAGTTGTTGAAGTTGATCAGGATTGGATTCCAACAGAAGACGGAACTTCACTTTACATCAGACCATTCATTATCGCAACTGATGAATTTTTGGGCGTTGCTCCAAGTAAGACATATTTGTTCATAATCATCCTATCACCAAGCGGTGCATACTACGAAAGCGGTCTTGCTCCTGTTGGTATCTGGATTGAAGATGATTATGTTCGTGCAGTTCGTGGCGGTATGGGCTTTGCTAAAACAGGTGGTAACTATGCTGCAAGCTTAGCTGCTCAGGTTAAGGCTCACGATGACGGTTATTCACAGGTTTTGTGGCTTGACGGTGTTGAAAGAAAGTACATCGAAGAAGTTGGCGCTATGAATATCTTCTTCAAGATTGATGGAAAAATCGTTACTCCAATGCTTAACGGAAGTATCCTACCTGGTATCACAAGAAACTCTGTAATCGAAGTTTGCAAGTCTTGGGGATATGAAGTTGAAGAAAGAAAAATCAGCGTAGAAGAGCTAATTGATGCTCAAAAGAGCGGAAAGCTTGAAGAATGCTTCGGTACAGGTACTGCTGCAGTAATTTCGCCGGTTGGTAAGCTTCGTTACAAAGATGACGTTATGATAATTAATGGTAATGAAATCGGTGAAGTAAGCCAGAAGCTATATGATACAATTACAGGAATCCAGTGGGGTAAGGTAGAAGATACATTCGGCTGGACAATGGATGTAAACAAATAAGGTGATATAAATGTACAAAATTTTAGATGCCCATTGTCATATCTATCCTGATAAGATTGCACAAAAAGCATCAGATGCAACAGGTAAGTTCTACGGTATGCCGTCTAAAATGGACGGCACCGTATCTACTTTGCTTAAAGAGGGAAAAAAGGCGGGTATTTCGCATTTTTTGATACAGTCTGTGGCAACAACACCACATCAGGTATCAAGCATAAATAAGTTCATTTCTGAAAGCGTAGAAAAAAGCAACGGCCTTATGACAGGCTTTGGAACAATGCATCCTGAAAGTGAAAATTCCGAAGCAGATATCAAGGAGTTAATGAGCCTTGGACTTAAAGGAATCAAGCTTCATCCTGATATTCAAGGGTTTAAAATTGATGATTTTCGTATGCTTAAGATTTATGAGCTTTGTGAAAAGAATAAATTACCTGTTTTGATGCATTGTGGCGATGACCGCTACGATAATTCTAATCCTAACAGATTAAAGCCTATCCTTGACATATATTCTGATTTAACAGTAATAGGTGCTCATTTTGGCGGATATTCTGTTTGGGATGATGCCGCAGAAAACTTGTCGGGGTATAAAAATTTCTATGTAGATACAAGTTCTACGCTTTTTAAAGTAGATGTAAAAAGAGCAAGAGAACTTATAGATATCTTTGGTGTCGAAAAAGTTATGTTCGGAACAGACTATCCTCTATGGCAGGTAGGGGAAGAGCTTGAAAAATTTATGAAAATAAACCTGACAGATGCCGAACTTAAAAGAATTTTATGGGAAAATGCCGCAGGGCTTTTGGGAATTTAGTTCCAAAAGTACCCTGTGGTCTTTTTGTGCGGGATTTTATTGACTTTTTTTCTGTTTTTTGGTAGAATAGTAACGTGGTTATATGTTGCTGTTTTAAAACATATAATAAATCAATTTGACCATATATTAAGGAGGACAGTAT
>JAFUJN010000047.1 GCA_017468095.1 Clostridia bacterium | reverse complement strand
ATTTATCTCTTCTTTTGTAACCAAAAGAAGCAAAAGTTTTGGGGGTTTCGAATCCCCCAAACCCTAACGACCAAAGGGAACTGCCGTTCCCTTATGGAAACCCTTGCCCAAGTCGTCGCACAGACGAACTTTCCTGTTTCGCGTATAAATCTTGACGCGATAGCGGCGTGCCGAGCTTGTGAGAGCACGAGTGTTCTTTGGCGCGACCTGTTTTAGCTGTTGGAGGCGAGTTGTAAATACTTCAAAACCAAAGGTTTTGAAGATTTACACCCTGTTCGAGCCCACAAAACAGGGGATTACCAAAGGGGTTACCCCTTTGGCGACTTTTCGTACTTTTGTTCGGTCAAAAGTACGTATAAGTAAAGATAAAAACATTGTCGAATTTTGTCATACGATTTAGCTTGCAAAAATTTAAAATATATGCTATAATGAGCTTGCGAAGTTCTAAAAAACATAAGTGTGTGTTTTTCTATTTTAAAATAGTTTTTTTGTGATACAAAACAAACAACTAAAATTTGCTTAAATCAAACTGTAAAAAACGCAGTAGTGAGCAGATTTTGTTGTATTGTATCACACACTGTTTAGGACTTCGCAACTTCTAAACGCTGCGTTTTTTCGCGTAACGTTTAGGCGTTGCGCGTTTTTTAATTCCCCGTATTTAAAAAACTTAAAAACGGTATTATCTCCATAAATACCAGAGCGTTATACTTTAAAAAGCATTATACAAAAAGCGTTATATTAAATACATTTATCCACAAAAGAAAAACCGCAACAAAAAAGAGGCGTTATCGCCTCTTTTTATTTTACTATCAAGCTTTTGCCTGTCATTTCTTCAGGCTGGGATAGTCCCATAAGGTCAAGCATTGTCGGTGTTAAGTCGCAAAGCTTACCCTTTTCTAAGGTAACATCGCCTGCACCCATAACGATTAGCGGAACAGGGTTTGTTGTGTGAGCTGTGAACACGTCCTTTGTATCAGGCTCAAACATCTTGTCCGCATTTCCGTGGTCGGCAGTGATTAACACCTTGCCGCCCTTTGCCTTGATAGCATCTACAACCTTGCCAAGATTTTCATCAACTGCTTCAACGGCCTTAACTGCCGCTTCAAACACGCCTGTGTGACCAACCATGTCGCAGTTTGCAAAGTTCAAAATGATGCAGTCATACTTGTCTTCGTTTATAAGCTCAACGCAAGCATCTGCAACAGGGTATGCGCTCATTTCAGGTTGCATATCATAAGTTGCAACCTTTGGTGATGCGATAAGTTTTCTGTCTTCGCCCTCATATACGTCTTCAACACCGCCGTTGAAGAAGAAAGTTACGTGAGCGTACTTTTCTGTTTCCGCAATTCGAAGCTGTTTTAGGCCCTGCTTTGAAATGTATTCACCGAATGTGTTTGTTAGTGACTGTGGCTTAAATGCAACGTTAACGTTTGGCATTGAAGCGTCGTACTGTGTCATACAAACATAGTAAAGAGGGAACATTTCACGGTTAAAGCCTGTGAAATCAGGGTCAACGAAAGTTCTTGTGATTTCTCTTGCTCTGTCAGGACGGAAGTTGAAGCAGATAACGCTGTCATTTGCACCGATTTTGCCAACAGGAGCGCCGTTTTCACAAACTACCATTGGGCGAATGAACTCGTCAGTAATTAGTGCGCCGTTTTCGTCCTTTGTTTCATAAGATGTAGCCATAGATGCCACAACATCAGAAGTTTCTGCGCCAATGCTGTTAACCATAGCATCGTATGCCTTGTTAACTCTGTCCCAGTTATTGTCACGGTCCATTGCATAGTAACGGCCCGAAACTGTGGCAATTTTGCCAACGCCTGCATTTTCAAGCTTTGCCTGAAGGTCACGGATAAAGTCAATACCTGATGTTGGTGAAACATCACGGCCGTCCATAATCGGATGAACGAAAACCTTTGTAAGACCGTTCTTTTTCGCAAGGTCAATAAGACCGAAAAGGTGGTCCATGTGTGAGTGAACACCGCCGTCAGATAAAAGTCCGATTAGGTGAAGAGCGGAATCGTTCTTCTTGCAGTTTTCTACTGCTTCAAGAAGTGTTTCGTTTGAGAAAAAGTCGCCGTCAGCGATAGACTTTGTAATTCTTGTAAGTTCCTGATACACAACTCGGCCTGCACCGATATTTGTGTGGCCAACTTCGGAGTTACCCATCTGTCCGTCAGGAAGACCAACTGCCATACCGCTTGCGTATAGAATTGTGTTCGGGTTTTCCGCAAAGTACTTGTCAATGTTAGGTGTTTTTGCGGCCTTTATTGCGTTGCCTATGGTTTCGTCGTTCATACCGAAACCGTCTAAAATAATCAAAGCAATAGGTGATTTCATAGATATTCTCCTTTTCATAAATTTAGGCGGAACGAAAGTCCCGCCTAAATGCAGTTTTGCTTAATTAGCAAGCCTTTGTGATAGCTGCGAACTTGTCAGCAACAAGTGATGCACCGCCGATAAGACCGCCGTCAATGTTGTCCTTTGCAAGAAGTTCAGCTGCATTAGCATCGTTCATTGAGCCGCCGTACTGAATTGTGTACTCTAAAGCACACTTTTCGCAGTAAAGCTCTGCATAAATCTTTCTGATTCCCTCGCAGACTTCCTGTGCCTGCTCAGCAGTTGCAGTCTTGCCTGTACCGATTGCCCAGATAGGCTCGTATGCGATAACAACTTTCTTTGCATCCTCTGCACTGATTCCTGCAAATGCCTTTTTAACCTGAATAGCAATAAGATCCATTGTGATGCCGGCTTCTCTTTCTTCAAGGCT
>JAFUJN010000046.1 GCA_017468095.1 Clostridia bacterium | reverse complement strand
TAACGCCACCCATAACGTGACCTACCGCATTTTTGTGAATATCGCAAAGCTTCAGGCTACACTTGGCATACTTTTCCCCAACTTCTTCAATTACGATACCTGTCGCCTCGGTTGCGTATCTGTCCTTTGCAAAAAATTCTCTTGCTTCTTCCAATTTTGTCATTTGCATCATCTCTTTTCGTCAATCTAAAAACATATTTATTTTATCACCCTTTTTTTGCTCTGTCAATGCCTTAGAAATTGACATTTTCCTGTTTTTATGTTAAAATACAACAATGATTTTATTTTAAGAGGTATATTATGATTAAGTTATATGACCTTGATAGCTATACAAAAGAGTTCTCGGCAAAGGTGGTTACTTGCGAAGAAAATAATGACGGAAATTACCGTGTTATTTTGGACCAGACCGCATTTTTTCCAACCGCCGGCGGTCAGACCTGTGACACAGGTGTTATCGGTGATGAACAGGTTTTGGATGTTATAATAGAAGATGAAACCGTGATACATATTTTGAAAAATCCTATTGCAGTTGGCGAAGCAGTAAACTGCAGAATAGATTGGGATGTACGTTTTCGCAAAATGCAACATCACAGTGCCGAGCATATCGTGTCAGGACTTGCAACCAAGATGTTTAACTGCGATAACGTAGGTTTTCACTTATCGGACAAAGAAGTTACCATAGATTATAACCGCGAGTTTACCGACTCTGACCTTATTCTTTTAGAGCAAAAGGCAAACGAGGCTGTTTGGGCAAATCTTGAAATTGATGCAAGATACCCTGACGAAAATGAGCTTCCAAATATTCCATACAGAGCAAAGCTTGACCTTACAGAAAATGTGAGAATTGTCACAATCCCAGGCGTTGACATCTGCGCCTGCTGTGCACCACACGTTAGGCGGACAGGCGAAATCGGTATCATTCACCTAAAGGATATGATGCGACACCGTGGCGGTGTTCGTATCAGGATGATTTGCGGACGGGATGCCCTTTTAGACTATGAAGAAAAGGCAAAAAGCGTACTTTCAATTTCAAATCTTTTATCTGCAAAGCAGGATGAAGTTGCCGATGCTACCGCAAAACTGCTTTCACAGATAGCCGACAAAAACCAAAGAATTACTGCCCTTACCAAAGAGCTTGCAGTTTTAAAGCTTGAAAAGGTGCAAAAAACTGACGGAAATATCTGTATTTTTGAAGAAGATGCAGATAATGACACCTTAAGGCTTTTAGCAAATCTTGGGAAAGAAAAAGCAGGCGGTGTATTCTGTGCAATGAGCGGAAATGACCAAAAAGGTTACACCTATATTATTATCTCGGAAAATGTTAATTTAAGAGACTGGGCAAAGGATATAAATTCTGCACTTTCCGGCCGTGGCGGCGGCAGAGAAGATATGATTCAAGGCTCATTTTCAGCAACCCGCGAAGAAATAGAAAAATATTTTGGGGATTTTCTAAAAGGAGAATAAATATGTTTGAATTTGAACACAAAATTCGCTACAGCGATTATAAGGACTTTAACACAGTTAAGGTCTCAACAGCACTTGAGCTTATTCAGGAAGCGGCAATTCAGGATTCCAACCAGTTTGGGTATTCCATCGAAAAGCTTCGCGAAATGAAGCTTGCATGGCTTCTGCTTGGATACAACGTACATTTTAACAAAAAAATGTCAGCACACAAGCCAATAACAACCTTTACTGCGGTTAAAAGTATGAAGGCTGCAACATCTGTCCGTGGTGCAATTTTGTATCAGGATGGTGAAATCGTAGCAAAATCCATCGCAAACTGGTTTATGTTTGATATGGAGAAAATGAAGCCTGCAAGAATTCCTGAAGGAATGCTTACCTGTTACGGCGATTACGATTATAATGACGACTTTTTCAATTATAAAAAGCCTGAAATCCTTGAAATTGAAAAACCGGAGTATACCATAAGGGTTTCCAATAAGGAAATTGACACTAACCGCCATTTAAATAACGAAAAAGGCGCAGAGCTTTTAATGGATGCTCTTCCATTCGACTTTTTCTTTACCGATATGAGTATCGTCTATAAAAATCAGGCACGCCTTGGCGATGTTTTGGGCGTTTGCATAAAGGAATTCGAAAACGGCTATTATGTGCACCTTGAAACCGAAAACAAGGACGTATGCGTTGCCGGAACATTTTTAAATAATTAAAAAAAGCACCGAAAGGTGCTTTTTTTATCCTGTAATTTCCGTTCCCTGATAATAGGTGGTTAAAATTTCTTGATAACCCTTTCCGCTTTTTGCCATATAATTTGC
>JAFUJN010000045.1 GCA_017468095.1 Clostridia bacterium | reverse complement strand
GTACGGTCTATTACCCTTACCCCTAAAAAATCTGTTATATTACGAAGCTGAATTGGAGAAAGCTCGTCATCAAAAACCACCACGTCAATTTCCATAGCGTCTACTGCTTCTTTTATTTCGGTAAGCTTTCCTTCGCCCATATAAGTTCCGGCTTCAAGGTCGCTTTTATTCTGAATAACCCGGCAAATAACTTCACCGCCGGCAGTTTTGACAAGCTCTTCAAGCTCGTCCATTGATTCATCGGTAGTATCGGAAAGAACGTCCTTTTTTCCGGTATGAACACCGGCCAAAAGCACACGCTCTTGTCTTTCTTCGTTTGATTTAATTTCCATCTGGTCTACCTCGTTATTTTCTTACATATATTATCTTCTATTTTTGCCTTTTTGTCAACAAATAGCGGTGTTTTTTTTAATTTTTTCAAAAATGTATGGAAATTTATTAAAATATGTTGTATAATGAAAGGTGATAATAAATTCGAAGACATAAAATGGAGGGAATTGCTATGGTTGGAAGCATTCTTGATATTCTTAAAAAAAGCGATAAGAAACTTACAAACGAACAGATTGCCCAGATGATTGGCTCAACTGAAGAAGAAGTTGCAGGCATTATCCGTGGTCTTGAAAAGGACAACATTATCGTTGGTTACAAGACTATGATTAACTGGGAAAAGACTGACAATGAGCTTGTTACTTCAATCATCGAGCTTCGTGTTACACCACAGCGTGGTGAGGGTTTTGACCGCATTGCAGAAAAAATCCACAAGTACGCTCAGGTTAAGTCGCTATTTTTAATGTCAGGTTCTTATGACCTTTGCGTTATTATAGAAGGTCAGACAATGAAAGATGTCGCCCTTTTCGTCGCCCAGAAGCTTGCGCCGATGGACAATGTTCTATCAACTGCAACAAGCTTTGTTCTTAAAAAATACAAGGAAGACGGAATGATTTTCTATAACGACGAGGAAGATTCCAGACAGGTAATAACACTATGATTGATTATACTAATATACTTACACAAAAGATACAGGACGTGCAACCTTCCGGCATAAGAAAGTTTTTTGATGTTGCCGCAACTATGAAGGATGCCATTTCCCTTGGCGTTGGTGAGCCGGATTTCGTTACACCTTGGGCTATCCGCGAAGCAGGTATTTATTCCCTTGAAAAAGGCCGTACATACTACACCGCAAACGCAGGTCTTATGGAGCTTCGTGAAGAAATTTGCAATTATAACAAGCGCAAGTATAATATTGAATATGACCCGAAAAGCGAAGTTTTGGTTACAGTTGGCGGAAGCGAAGCTATTGACCTTTTGGTGCGTTGCATCGTAAACCCTGGGGATGAGGTTTTAGTTCCTGAGCCAAGTTTTGTTTGCTATAAGCCTTGCACACAAATGGCAGGTGGCACGGCTGTTCCTATTGAAACATTTGAAAAGGATGGCTTCAGGTTACTTCCTGAACAGTTAAAGGCACATATCACAGATAAGACAAAATTACTTATCTTGCCGTTCCCGAATAACCCAACCGGCGGTGTTATGTCAAGAGAGGACTTGGAAGCCATTGCCGAAGTTCTTCGCGGAACAGATATTATGGTATTGTCTGACGAAATCTACGGTGAGCTTAGATATGACAATGAAGGTCACACACCATTTTCAGCAATCGATGGTATGCGTGAGCGTACAATTATCGTAAACGGCTTTTCCAAAACCTTTGCTATGACAGGCTGGAGACTTGGTTATGCACTTGGCCCTGCTGAAATTATAAAGGCTATGACAAAGCTTCACCAATACGGCATTATGTCCAGCCCGACAACCAGCCAGTTTGCTGCCATCGAAGCACTTCGTTCTTGCGATAAAGACGTTGAAAATATGCGCAATGAATACAATTACAGAAGACGCTTTATTGTTGACGGCTTTAGAAATATGGGACTTTCCTGTTTTGAGCCACTTGGTGCATTTTATGTATTCCCTTGCATTAAGTCACTTGGTATGACAAGCGAAGAATTTGCAAATAAGCTTCTTATGGAAGAAAAGGTTGCCGTTGTTCCAGGAAATGCTTTCGGGGATAGCGGTGAAGGATTTATAAGATGCTCTTATGCTTACTCAATCGACAGCATTGACGAGGCATTAAAGCGAATCGCAAGATTTGTTGAAAAATATAGAAAGTAAATGCATTAAAAAACGCAGGATTAAATCCTGCGTTTTTTGTTGTTTGGCTTCTCCTTGAGGAGAGGCTCCGCCATAGGCGGTGGTGAGGTGTAGATTGCATTGCAATCGTTATTTTTCCACCTCATCCGTCAGCTACCGCTGACACCTTCCCCTCAAGGGGAAGGCTTGTTTATGTTTTTTATTTAAGTTCAACACCATATCCGCCGGCGATGTATCTTCTTAATGTAATAACGTCTCTTACGTTCACTTCACCATCACCGTTTATGTCTCCAGGGACACGAGTTGGATCATCAGGTGTAACCGGTGGTTCTTCTGTGGCTCCAAAATAAATTGATGCTGATGTTAGACATTCATTGTTCTCATCAATAGTTACATCTTCCCAATCAGCTTCCGTTCCTGAATAGTACACATCAGACAGATTATTACACTCGCTAAATGCACACCATTTAATATACAAAACACTATCAGGGAATGTTACAGACACAAGATTTTCACAACCCTCAAATGTCCAATCGTAAATGGTAGTTATGCTATCAGGAATTGTTACGGATTCAAGATTTATACAGTATGTAAATGCGCCAGCTCCTATAGAAGTAACACTATTCGGGATTGTCACTGATTGAAGATGCTCACACTCACCAAATGCATAATCTCCAATTTTAGTAATGCTTCCAGGAATTGTTATGGATTTAAGTCCTGTGCAACCATAAAAGGCACTGTCCCCAATAGTGGTTACACTATCTGGAATTGTTATAGATTTAAGTCCTGTACATCCGTTAAATGCGCCATATCCAATAGTAGTTACGCTATCAGGAATTGTTACACTTGTAAGTCCTGTACAGCCTTCAAATGCACTACCTTGAATAGAAATTACACCATGCGAAATGATTACTGACTTAAGTCCTGTACAATAACTAAATGCGCTATTTTCTAAACATGTGATGCTCCCTGGTATGGTTACACTTGTTAGGCCTGTGCAATTACTAAATGCTGTATCCTCAATAGTGGTTACACTATCCGGAATTGTTATAGATTTAAGTCCTGTACATTCCCTAAACGCATAGCTGCGAATGGTGGTTACGCCATCAGGAATTGTTATACTTGCAAGGCCTGTGCATTGGTCAAACAAACCATATTCAATAGTTGTTATACTATTTGAAATTGTTACGCTTGTAAGTCCTGTACAATAGCTAAATGCATATTTCCCAAGAGATGTAACACTATCAGGGATTGTTATTGTTCTAAGACCATAACATTGGTTAAATGCACTCATTCCAATAGATGTAACGCTTGAAGGGATGATTATTGACCCGATACCATAACATCTATCAAACGCTTCGGCACCAATAGTTGTAACAGGGTATCCGTCAATGGTTTCAGGTATCACTATTTCCCCTGCTGCTGTTTCGTTACAATCGGTAATTGTAACCTTTCCTGCTGTAACAGTATAGGTCAAATCGCCATACGTACCTGCTGATACGGTCAGATTTGCAAATGCCATTACGCAAATCAAGCTTGCCAAAACTGCACATAAAATTCTCTTTTTCATTTTTCTTCCTCCTGTAATTAAAAAAGTGCGTAGCCGGAGCCACGCACGAAAAATGCATAACTCCGATTGCTGCGACACAATTTCCACGAACTACAAGTATGCGAAAATAGAGCATGCATTTTTACCAAAAGGTAAAAAAATACACACTTGTAGTATACACGTGGTTAGTATTAAATTGCGTCGCAAGTATAGTATATCATATGCAAAAATAAATTGCAAGAAAAAACTAACATACCCGCGACAGTACAAACGAGTGTGTATTGCAGGGAACGGATTTATCCGTTCCGCTCCAGAATGTCATATAAATCCCTCCACCACCTTCGGCGGTCCCCCTCCCTGAATCCCCTCGCCACTTCGTGGCCCTCTCCCCTTTAGGCAAGGGGCGCTATAGCAAGGGAGGCAGCCATTCCCCACAATTACATTTTATATTCGTTAATTATCTCCTGTACCTTGGCAAGCTTTAGTGCCTGATTTTTATCTTCTGCAAGAGTATTTTTTATTTTCCCCAGCGCCTTTACCGCTTCTGTGTCCACGGTTTCCTTTAAATCTACATCCGAAAGGCTCATTCCCTTTGCCAGAATTTCGCCCATCACTTTAGCCGCAAGTTCATTTGCAAAATCCAATCCTATCCCTCTTTCCTTTTCTCAATTTTGATTACACAGCAGGTCATATCGTCAGAAAACTTTGCCCTTGCTTTTGCCCCTTCGATTATCAGGTCAGCAATTTCCCAAGGCTTTCTCTTTTCCAAAAGCAACAGCTTTTTAATCCAGTCGCTTTTCAAAACTCCGCTCCCTGCTTCGCTTACTCCGTCGGTCACCATCACGATAATATCCCCAAGCTCCACCTTGCACCCGATGGCTTCGGCTTCTATATTTTCAAGTATGCCCACAGGCAAGGATTTTGATGATATTACGCCTATTTCTTTTTTCTTTTTAATAAAACTTTGGGCGCTGCCGATTTTTAAAAATTCGCAATTACCTGTGACCGTGTCGATTTCAAGGATGTCCACCGTTGAAAAGCTTTCCTGATCGGCTTTTAATGCCAAAGCCGAGTTTATCATTCTAAGACAAATCTCTTTATCAAATCCTGCCTTTAAAAACTTCTCAAAAAGTCTTGCGGTAAGCCTTGATTGATGCATAGCATCGTCGCCTGAGCCCATTCCATCGCAAAGAATTACGAAAAATTTGTTGTCCCGCTCAAAATATATGACGGTGTCCCCTGACACGCCATGTCCCGCTTTGGCTTCGGTGCGAACCGTCACCTTTGGCGAATAAATCCGCTTCCCTTCATCATTCTCCGCTTCGCCCATCTCAATTTCTTTTGACAAAAGCTCTATCACATTTGAAATTTCGCTGTACTGCCTTGCCATAATATCCCGCGAAGATTTGGCTGCACTGCTTGATATGGTGTTTTGTTTATAAAGCTCGTAAATATGCCCGAACTCGTTTAAAAACCGCTCACTTCTAAGGCAAATCTGGCCAAAGCCAATAGGCATATTGGAAAGGTCGCAGTACCCGTCTTCG
>JAFUJN010000044.1 GCA_017468095.1 Clostridia bacterium | reverse complement strand
CTATAGTCCCATCCTTTTTGTTTATTTAAAAAATTCGCAAAGCTTGTCTAAATCCCAATCGGTTTGCTCACCGGTTTCCATATTTTTAAGTCTTACCTTGCCTGTTTCGATTTCGCTGTCACCCAAAACCAAGGTGTATTTAGCACCGATTTTGTCAGAGTATTTCATCTGTGGCTTTAATCCTCTGCCAATAAGGTCTGTTTCTGCCTTAATTCCTGCCATTCGCAAATTGTAGGCTATAACCTGTGCCTTTTCTCCTGCAGCATCACCAAGCGGTGCAATATAAATGTCAGGTTTCTTATCGTTTGGAATTTCTACGCCTGTTTCTGCAAGTCTTATTAAAAGTCTTTCAATTCCAAGTCCGAAGCCGATTGCAGGTGTCGGGTCTCCGCCAAACTCTTCAACAAGTCCGTCATATCTTCCGCCACCACAAACTGTGAACGGTCCTGAAATTATTTCAAATACTGTCTTTGTGTAGTAGTCAAGACCACGTACAATTCCGCTATCAACCTTGTATTCAATTCCCATATTGGAAAGTGCCTTTTTAAAGCTTTCAAAGTGTTCACGGCAATCGTCACAGATGTAGTCAAGTAGTCTTGGTGCATCCTTTGCAAGTTCCTGACAGATTTCTTACTTACAGTCTAAAATTCGAATCGGATTTCTTTCAAATCTGCCCTTACAGGTTTCGCAAAGCTGGTCATATTTCGGTCTTAAGAAGTCACGTAGCGCTTCACTATATTTCTTTCTACACTCTGGGCATCCTATGCTGTTTATATTAACAGAAAGGTCGCAAAGTCCCACTTGGGTTAAGAAAGTATATCCCAAAGTTACAACTTCTGCATCAATCGCTGGGCCTTTTGAGCCGAATGCTTCAATTCCAAACTGGTGGAATTCACGAAGTCTTCCCTTTTGCTTGTTCTCATAACGGAAGCAAGGTACGTTATACCACATCTTAAGTGGAAGAATGCCTGCATAAAGGTTATTCTGAAGATAACTTCTTGCAACAGAAGCAGTACCTTCAGGTCTTAGTGTTACGCTTCTTCCGCCTTTATCATTAAAGGTATACATCTGCTTTTCAACAACGTCGGTAGTATCACCCACTCCGCGTTCAAAAAGCTCTGTATGTTCAAAGGTCGGCACGCGAATTTCTTTATATCCGAAATTGTCGCATATCTCCTTAAAATTCTTTTCAAGATACTGCCACTTATAACTATCCTGTGGAAGTAAGTCCTCGGTGCCCTTAGGCGCTTTGGTTATTAGCATTATTTTCAACTCCTATATCTACTCATAAAAGCAAGTACAAAATGTTGTATCTGCTCGTTTTTGTATTAAAAATGTCCATAATACATCACATTATATTGTACTATTTTAGCAAGCTATTGTCAAGAAAAAATGCGTTTATTTTACAATAATACTACATTTTTCCGTATTTACTTGATAATGGTTAAAATTTGTCGTATAATAATAATGTTGTAATTTTATTTTAGGAGAGTTATAATGGGCACTCAAGATAAGAAAAAATCTTTTATGGCCAACGTGGCGATTGTTATGTTCTCACAAGTTGCTGTTAAGCTTTTGGGAATGGTTTACCGCGTTGTTATTACTAATATTAAAGGGTTTGGCGACCTTGGAAACGGATACTTAAATTCAGGGTTCCAGATTTATACCCTACTTCTTGCTATATCTTCTATCGGCATCCCGAATGCAATTTCAAAAATGACTGCAGAGCGAAATGCCGTTGGCGACTACCGCGGGTCATTCAGAATTTTTAAATCCGCAATGCTTCTTTTTGGTATTGTAGGTTTGGTAGCATCAGGGCTTTTATATTTCGGAGCGGACTTTATTGCGTTTTCCGTTATCAGGCTTCCTGGAACACAGTACGTTTTAAGATGCCTTGCACCGTCCATACTTTTTGTATGCCTGTCTTCTGTTATAAGAGGCTACTTTACAGGTATGGAGAATATGAAAGCAACAAGCACATCTCAGGTTTTGGAACAGTTTTTCAAGTGCCTGTTTACCGTTGTTATTGTATACCTTATGGCATCCGTGCCGTTTATAATGACAGTTCTTTTGGGTGCTCCTGAAAATGATGCTGACCTTAGAGCTGCCTATATGGCATCCGGTGCACAGGTTGCAACAACACTTTCCACAGTTTTCAGTTTCTTGTATTTGGCAATTTTCTATTCAAGAAGAAGAAAAGCAATTATAGAGAAAATCAATTCATCAGAAATAGGAACAGAAATCAAGCCACTTTCACAGATGTTCAAAAGCATTTTAATGATTTCTATTCCGATTTCATTAGGCTCTGTTATTTCTGCAGTAAACAGAATTATTGATACAGCAACAATTACCCGTGGTATTGAAGCAGCTTTTGCAAGCTATATTCCTGCTTACGGAAATATGCCTGCAATCGTAAACCCAACCTTAGAGCAACTAAACGCCGAAGCTGCAAGACTTTCGGGTCAGCTTGGAAAGAGCGATACTTTAATTAACTTACCACTTTCAATTAACATTGCGTTTTCCACAGTTTTAGTGCCTGTAATTGCAGGCGCACTAAAAAAAGGCGACAAGAAAACTGCCGCAAATAAGGTATCGTATTCATTCCTTATTTCAATGCTGATTGCACTTCCTTGTGCCATTGGTTACATCGCTCTTGCACAGCCAATTTATGGCCTTTTATACCCAAATGCAAAGCTGGGATATGACCTTATGCAGATAAGCGCAGTTGCTATGATATTTACGGCTTTAAACCAAACCTTATCAGGCTCACTTCAGGGTGTTGGAAAGGTTTTCACACCTGCAAAGGGCTTGCTACTTGGTTGTATTGCAAAATTTATTTTGAACGTAATTCTGATAAGACGCCCTGAAATCAATATTTACGGTGCGCCAATTAGTTCTATAGTTTGTCAGGTTATTTCCTTTGCTTACAGTTTTTCTGTACTAAAGAAAGTTATTGACCTTAAGTTAAACCCTGTAAAGTATATTGCAAAGCCTGTTATTTCTGCTTTATGTATGGGTATTGTGGCATTCGGCATTCATAGCCTGTCTATGATGATTACCCATAGCAACTTAATTTCATTGGTTTTGGCAATAGGAATTGCAGTTATCGTATATTTTGTGCTTATATTTGCACAGAAAACACTTTCGGAAGATGAAGTAAAAGAACTCCCGTCCGGTGTTCGTATCCTTGCAATTTTGAAAAAGCTCGGTTTGTACAAGTAATATTGACTTTTACCACAATGTTTGGTATATTGTAATTGTGAAATCCCACAGGCGTGGCAAATATAAATATTTTTTACTTATGAAAGGATGATGGTTTTGGATTCTCTTCCCTCTCGATGTTTATGGATTTGTATTTTGATACTTCTGACCGGTATTTTACGCGGTCTTGATGCATCAGTTCAAAACGCAAATGAGGCAAAGCTTACAAGGCTTGCTTCCGAAGGAAATAAAAGCGCAAAACGCGCCGCATTTCTTTTGGAGAACTCAAGCAAGCTATGTAATTCACTCAAAATTCTTACCGTTATTTTTGAGTTATCTCTTGCATCTATTACGGTGACAACTCTTCCCGAAACGCTTTTTGCCAATATGGATAAAGGCTTTGGAATTGTTTTAAGCCTTGTTATTGTTGGTGCTGCGCTTTTAATTTTTGGTATCTATATGCCAAAGCGTATTGCATACTTAAAAGGCGACAACATACTCCTTGCAGCTTCGGGACTTATTAAGTTCCTATATTACATAGGACTTCCTGTTTCTGTTGTGCTGACATTTCTATCCAATATCTTTCTTCTTGTTTTCGGCATAAAGCCTAATGACGAAGAAGAGGACGTAACAGAAGAAGAAATTCGTCTTATGGTAGATATTGGTAGCGAAAGCGGAGCTATTGACCAGGATGAAAAAGAGATGATTCATAACATCTTTGAGCTTGACGATACGCAGGTTAAGGAAATTATGACCCACCGTACCGATACAGAGCTTTTATGGATGGACGAAAAGGATGAATGGGGCGACATTATCGCAAACACCAATCATACTATATACCCTGTCTGTAGCGAAAGCATAGACAACATTGTTGGTATCTTAAAAAGTACCGACTACTATAAAACCCGTCTTTCCGGCGGTGATATAACCAAGATTTTAAGAGAGCCGTTCTTTGTTCCTGAAACAATTAAGGCAGACGATTTGTTCCGCCAGATGCAGAAAGCAAAGAACCACTTCGCCGTTGTTCTTGACGAATACGGCGGTCTTGGCGGTATTATTACAATGTCTGACCTATTGGAAGAAATTGTTGGAACACTTTCTGCAGAAGACGATGAAACCCGCGAAGAAGATATCATACAGCTTGATTCAAATACCTGGAAAATTGCAGGTATTTGCGATATCGACTTAGTTTCCGAAACCCTTGGAATTGACCTTCCAATCGAAGAATACAACACCTTTGCAGGTCTTATTTTATCAGAGCTTGGTGAAATTCCTGCTGACGGAACAACACCTGAGCTTGAAGCCTTTGGTCTTGCCATTAAGGTTACAAAAATCGAAGACCACAGAATTGAAAGCACAAAGGTTGCAGTTTTGGAAAAAGTACAAGAAGACCAATAATATAAATATGCATCATATCATATAATTTTTTAGGTGATATGATGCATTTTTTTAATAGAAAATTTATAGTTGGCCCACACTTTTTTGTTTTAACTAAAAGACGATGCGCAGTGTATTGTCTTTTTATGGTGCTTGTTGGTATTTTAACCGGCACTTTAATTATGATTTCTTCCTATGCGGACAATTTTAATAAGGGTGACACCCTGTCGGTCATAGTTGATGCAGGCCATGGTCTTCCCGATGGCGGTGCTGTCGGCGTGACCGGAAGTATTGAACAGGAAATCAATCTTAAAATCGCCTTAAAGCTTCAGGAAGTTCTGGAAGCCAAAGGTGTGCGTGTAATTATGACCAGAACGGATGAAAACGGTCTTTGGGATGATAAAGATGACAGCATCCGCAAGAAAAAGGTCAGCGATATGAACAAGCGTCTTGAAATAATGAAAAAATCAGATGCTCACCTTTTCATTTCCATTCATATGAACTCATTCCCGAACCATTCGGCATCGGGTCTTCGTATCTTTTATGCGCCAAATCACGAAGAAATAAAACCACTTGCTGAAAATATCCAAACACGTATACAGGATATTACCGGTGCAAACATCAATATTGTAAAATCTGCTGACAAGAGCCTTTTTCTTATGAAAAATCCGCCAATCCCCGCAATTTTGGTGGAGTGTGGCTTCTTATCAAACGCCAAAGAAGAGAAGAAATTACAGGAAGATGACTACCAAGCTCGGCTTGCCTGGGCCATAGCCGACGCCCTCGAAAAGTACTATGTTTTACCATAAAATCAACCTGTAGTTGATTTTTGACACTTTTTTAACAGAAAATATGACTTTTTTCCCTATTTTCTGTTGACCTTTTCGCGTATAGGTAGTATAATGAACCCAATATTTAAAAAAAGCGAGGTAAATTTAAATGAGCAGAGTTTATAACTTTTCAGCAGGCCCATCAATGCTTCCTGTAGAAGTACTTGAAAAGGCACAGAAAGAAATGGTAGAATACGGCAAGGCTGGAATGTCCGTTATGGAAATGAGCCACCGTTCTAAAGATTATGAAGAAATTATCCAAGGTTGCGAATCATTAGTTCGCGAACTTATGCACGTACCTGATAACTATAAGGTAATGTTCTTACAGGGTGGCGGTTCAAGCCAATTTGCTATGATCCCAATGAACCTTGGTAACAAGAACAAGAAGTGTGATATCGTAATCACAGGTCAGTGGGCTAAAAAGGCAGCTCAGGAAGCTGAAAGATACATAACAGTTAATAAGATTGCTTCCTCAGCTGATAAGACATTCTCTTACATTCCAAAGCTTGATAAGAACACATTCTCAAAAGATGCTGACTACTTCTATATCTGCCTAAACAACACAATCTATGGAACAAAGTTCAATGAACTTCCGGATACAGGAGATATTCCACTTGTTGCAGATATTTCATCTTGCATTATGTCAGAAGAACTTGACGTATCAAAGTTCGGTCTTCTATTTGCAGGTGCACAGAAGAACCTTGGCCCTGCAGGTGTAACACTTGTAATTGTTCGCGAAGACTTAATCGGTAACGCTATGGACATTACTCCAACAATGTTCAACTACCAGATTCACGCTGACAATGCATCACTTTATAACACACCGCCTACATACGGCATCTATATTATAAAGCTTGTTCTTGAATGGATTAAAGAACAAGGCGGAATCAAGGCTGTTCAGGCAGTTAACGAAAAGAAAGCTAAAATCCTTTACGATTTCCTTGATTCTTCAGATATGTTCAAGGGTACAGTTGTCCCAGAAGATCGTTCACTTATGAACGTTCCTTTCGTTACAGATGATGACGACCTTAATGCAAAATTCATTAAGGAAGCAAAAGAAGCAGGCTTCGTTAACCTAAAGGGTCACCGCTCTGTTGGTGGTATGAGAGCCAGCATTTACAACGCTATGCCGGTGGAAGGTGTAGAAAAGCTTGTTGAATTTATGAAGAAATTCGAAGCAGAAAACAAATAAAAAGAGGTAATTTCCAATGTATGATATTTTAACACTAAACAAAATCGCTGCTTGTGGTTTAGACCAGCTTGACAGCGCAAAATACAATATTACTGAAGATAGCGCGGCTGATGCTGACGGTATCATTTTAAGAAGCTTTGCTATGCACGATATGGAGTTCCCAAAATCTCTAAAGGCAGTAGCAAGAGCAGGTGCAGGTACTAACAACATTCCTATCGACAAGTGCTCTGAAAAGGGTATCGTTGTATTCAACACTCCTGGTGCTAACGCAAATGCCGTAAAAGAATTAGTTCTTGCAGGTCTTTTCCTTGCATCTCGTGACGTTGTTGGCGGTATTAACTGGGCTTCTACCCTAACCGGTGACGATGTTGCAAAGCAGGTTGAAAAAGGCAAGTCAAACTTTGCAGGTTCAGAAGTTCAGGGTAAGACTCTTGGCGTTATCGGCCTTGGTGCAATCGGCGTTTTGGTTGCAAACGCAGCACGTCACTTTGGTATGACAGTTATTGGCTATGACCCATATCTTTCAGTTGACGCTGCTTGGAAGCTTTCACACCACATCAAAAAGGCAAAGACTGCTGACGAAGTTTATGCGGAAGCTGATTACATCACAATCCACGTTCCTCTAACAGACGATACAAAGAGAAGCATCAATAAAGATACAATCGCTAAGATGAAGGACGGCGTTAAGATTTTGAACTTTGCTCGTGGCGAACTTGTTGATAACGACGCTATTAAGTCAGCTCTTTCAACAGGTAAGGTTTCAAGCTATGTTGTTGACTTCCCTTGCGCTGATGTTCTAAACGAAAAGGGTATTATTGCAATTCCTCACCTTGGCGCATCCACTGGTGAATCAGAAGATAACTGCGCTGTTATGGCGGCTCAGGAAATCGCAAGCTACTTAGAAACAGGTGACATTTTGAACTCTGTTAACTTCCCTAACTGTTCACTTCCAATGTCAGGTAAAGGCAGAGTTTGTATTCTTCACAAGAATGTTCCTTCAATGCTTACTCAGTTCACAACACTTTTTGCTGATACAAAGCAGAACATTGCAGACCTTATCAATAAGAGCAAGAAAGACCTTGCTTACACAATCATCAATACAGATGAAATTATTACAGACGAAATTGTTGATAAGCTAAATGCAATCGACGGCGTACTAAGAGTAAGAGTTATTAAATAATACTAAAATAGCAGAAGCTGATGCTTCTGCTATTTTGTTTTATATTTGACTTAAAACTCTTGACAAACTCTGCCTTTTATATTATAATTATCTCGATGTGCTGTTGTAGCTCAGTAGGCAGAGTACATCCTTGGTAAGGATGAGGTCGGCGGTTCAAGCCCGCTCAACAGCTCCACGTCGGAACAAGCATCGCTTGTTCCGATTTTTTTGTATTTGTACAAAAATT
>JAFUJN010000043.1 GCA_017468095.1 Clostridia bacterium | reverse complement strand
GGCAACAATGCTTGTGTTTATAACATCCGATGTTGCAATCTCAAAGGATATGCTTCAAAAAGCACTATCTTGCGACGTTAAAAACACATTTAATATGATAAGCGTTGACGGTGACACATCAACAAACGATATGGTTATTGTCCTTGCGAACGGTCAGGCTGAAAATAAGGTTATTGATACAGACGGCGAAGACTTTGACGCATTCTGTGATGCACTAAATCAGGTTACAACAACTCTTTGCAAAAAGATTGCAAAGGACGGTGAAGGTGCAACAAAGCTTTTGGAATGTAAGGCAAGCGGAGCTAAATGCGACCTTGATGCAAAAACTGTTGCAAAAAGCGTTATAACATCAGCATTATTTAAAGCCGCAATGTTCGGCGCAGATGCAAACTGGGGTCGTGTACTTTGTGCAATCGGATATTCCGGTGCAAATGTGGATGTAACCAAAATTGACGTAGCTTTCGAATCCAAAAAGGGAAGAATTGAAGTTTGCAAAATGGGAAGCGGAATTGACTTCTCGGAAGAGATTGCAAAGGAAATCCTTTTGGAAGATGAAATCGTGATTGACGTTAACTTAAATGACGGAGAATATAGCGCAACCGCTTGGGGATGCGACTTAACATACGATTACGTGAAAATTAACGGCGACTACCGTACTTGATTTAGGAGATTGGAAAATGAAGATAGAAAATAAAGACCGTGCAAAAATTTTGATAGAAGCACTTCCTTATATCCAGAACTACTACAACAAGATCGTTGTGGTAAAATACGGCGGAAATGCTATGATTAACGAAGAACTTAAGAATGCGGTTATGGGCGATATTGTTCTTTTGTCACTAATCGGCATTAAGGTTGTTTTAATCCACGGCGGTGGCCCTGAAATTACAGGTATGCTTGATAAGGTTGGCAAGAAAACCGAGTTCGTTAACGGACTTCGTGTTACAGACCGCGAAACTGTTGACATTTGCCAGATGGTATTATCAGGAAAAATCAATAAGGGCCTTGTAAACCTTATTCAGAATATGGGCGGAAAGGCAATGGGGCTTTGCGGTTGTGATGGACACATTATCGAAGCTGAAATGCTTGATGAAAAGCTTGGATTCGTTGGAAAGATAACAGACGTGGATGTTCAGCCGATTTTAGACGTTTTGGAAAAGGGATATATCCCAGTAATCTCAACAGTTGGTTGCGATAAGGAAGGCAATATCTATAACATAAATGCAGATACTGCCGCTTCAAAAATTGCAGGAATGCTAAAGGCAGAAAGCCTTATTTCAATGACAGATATTCGTGGACTTCTTCGTGATAAGGATGACGAAGAGTCACTTATTCCTGTAGTAAATGTTTCGGAAGCACCACAGCTTATGAGCGATGGAATAATCTCAGGCGGAATGATTCCAAAGGTGGATTGTTGCATTGAAGCGGTTCGTCAGGGTGTAAATAAGGTATTTATGATTGACGGACGTGTTCCACACTCAATTCTATTGGAAGTTCTAACCGATGAAGGTATAGGAACTATGTTTATCTAAGAAAGGCAAAAGCAATGAATATTAAAGAGCTTGATAAAGCTTATGTGGCAAATACATACGCCCGTTTTGATGCCGTAATCACAAAAGGTAAGGGAAGCACCCTATACGGCGAAAACGGCGAAGAATACATAGATTTCGGAAGCGGAATCGGCACAAACGCTTTTGGTGCGGCAGATGATGTCTGGAAAGAAGCGGTAATAGAACAGCTTAACAAAATCCAGCACACATCAAACCTATACTACACCGAACCAGGTGCAATTTTAGCCGAAATGCTTTGCAAAAAGACAGGGATGAAAAAGGTTTTCTTCTCAAATTCCGGTGCTGAATCAAACGAATGTGCCATAAAGGTTGCGAGAAAATACGGAACCGACCAAAACCCTGATAAGAATGTTATAATCACCCTTGAAAACAGCTTCCACGGAAGAACAATAACAACTCTTGCGGCAACTGGTCAGGACAAGTTCCATCATAATTTCACACCATTTACTGAGGGTTTTGTACACGTTAAGGCAAATGACATTGATGCACTTGAAAACGCTATTACCGACAATGTTGTTGCAATTATGATTGAAACTGTTCAGGGTGAAGGCGGAGTTAATGTTTTAGACAAAGACTATCTTGCGGCTATTGAAAAGATAACCACCGAAAAGGATATACTTTTGGTAATTGACGAAGTTCAGACAGGAAACGGCAGATGCGGAGAGCTTTATTCCTATATGGGATTAGGCCTAACACCTGACATTGTATCAACTGCAAAAGGCCTTGCAGGCGGGCTTCCAATGGGCGCCACAATGTTAGGTAGCAAGGTGGAAAACACATTGTCTTATGGCGACCACGGCTCTACATTCGGAGCAAATCCTGTTTGTGCGGCAGCTGCAATCAGCAATATCAAAAGACTTGATGATGCGTTTTTAGGCGAAGTAAAGGAAAAAAGCGCGTATTTAATAGACGAGCTTAAGAAAATAAACGGAGTTAAATCGGTAAGCGGTATGGGACTTATGCTTGGTATCGAAACCGAAAAGGCGGCAGGGGATATCGCAAAAGAAGCTCTTAATAAAGGCCTTTTGGTACTAACTGCAAAGACAAAAGTGAGACTTTTGCCACCGCTTAACATAACAAAAGACGAATTAGACCGCGGTCTTAAAATCCTAAAGGAGATAATAGAGAAATGAAGCATTTACTAAAACTATCAGACCTTACAAGCGAAGAAATTGTAGAAATACTAAATTTGGCAGACCAGCTAAAGTATGAAAAGAAAAACGGAATTGAACATAAGCATTTGGCAGGAAAGTCACTTGGTATGATTTTTGAAAAGTCATCAACAAGAACAAGAGTATC
>JAFUJN010000042.1 GCA_017468095.1 Clostridia bacterium | reverse complement strand
GTCGATTTAAAAAGTATTCTATTCCCTTTTCGCTACCTTTATTATAAAGGGATTCAAGGGCGTTTTCATAGCACGGGATTACTCCAGATGCTTTTGCTAAACGGTTATAGGAAATAACCTTTTCGCAGATCAGGTCTGCCTGACGTTCTGTAAAACCGCAAGCCTTTGGGTTTTCGGAAAATACAGAGTTTGCAAAGGTAAGTCGTGCTACTGTATCACTTCCAAAAACTGCCGCATTCTGGATAGCTTTTTTGAAAACCGCATCGTTACCAGCTTTTAGCATATCATTTGAGTCCCAAGCATAGTGAATTCTTATGCCAAGCTTATTTGCAAGATTACGGATCTTTTCAACGTCGCTTCTGGTAAACTCAACGTTTTTGTCACGTACTTCAACCCAAGAAAAGCCGTTTTCCTTTGCCCATTCTATAGTTTTTAATGTATCTTCCAAAAGGCTATTGAAAAATGGCAGGAGTACCGCAGTTGTAAGGCCAAATCCATTTTTGAATTTCATATCTATTCCTCCGATATGATTGATAATAGAAATTCGGGAAGGGCAAGCTGCCCTACCCGAATTGTTGCTTTTAGTTAAGTCTCTTATAAAGATTTAGTAGTTCTTCCTTTTCGAAGTCTGTTAGAACAACGCCAGGTTTTCTAACTGTATCGCTCTTAATTACTCCGATTTCCTTTAGCAAGAACTTTTCACATGCTACATAGAACTCAAGTGACTGGTCTTCGTACCAAGCAAGTGGAAGAATCTTTTCAAACTTATCTCTTGCTTCTTCAAGGTTACCGCTTTCGAAAGTCTTTGTCATTTCAGCAAATTCACCGGCAAGTAGTGCACCTGGCATAATACCTGTAGCACCGCTGATGAATGCGTCAATAGCAAAAATTCCGCCGTTACCATTGTAGCAAAGTAGCTTTCCATCAGTTCTCTTGATAATCTCACGCATTTTTCTCATTGGGATTGGACATTCAACCTTAATGTAGTTGAACTGTTCAATATCACGGAATGCGTCAAGAAGCATTTCAAGTGGCATTGTTACGCCAGTTGAACGTGGGTTATCCTGAATCATAACAGGAAGATCAACTGCGTCTGCAATAGTCTTAAAGTATTCAACTAAAGCTGCGCCTTGTGGAGTTGAAAGTGCAGGTGGGTAAAGAATTACACCGTCAGCACCGTATTCCTTTGCAGCCTTTCCAAGATTGATAACGTCGCCAAGAGAGTTTTCAACAAGACCAACAAGTGTCTCCATTCTCTTGTCTACCATCTGCAAGAACTGCTTAATTGTTTCAACCTTTTCGTCAAATGATAGCTTATATGGCTCTGAGTTAAATGCGAAAAGACAAATACTCTTGCAGCCACCATTGTATATAAAATCAATTTCGCTTTTTAGTGATTCAAAGTCGATTGAATAGTCCTCATTAAAAGGAACGTTAACAACCGGACAACATCCTTTAAACATATCTCGTTTTCTCCTTAATTAAAATACTGTTTTAGCACCGTCAATTACGATTTCGGCACCGCTTATGTAAGAAGCTTCTTCGCTTGCAAGCATAACAACTGCGCCAGCGATATCGTCTGCCTTACCAAGTCTTCCTGCAGGAATTCCTGCTACACATTTAGCGTAGAATTCAGGATCGCTTAATACGTCATCGTTAAAGTCAGTATGGATACTTCCAGGAAGCACTGCGTTTACTGTGATGTTCTTTTCAGCAAGCTCTAAAGCCATACCCTTTGTTAGCATACCGATAGCACCCTTTGATGCACAGTAGTGACATCTGCCGCTTGCTGCTTCAAACTGTGAAATAGAAGAAATGTTGATAATTCTTCCGCCGTTTTCGTTATCAAGCATTAATTTAGCAGCACTCTGTCCGCAGTAGAAATAGCCTCTTGAGTTTGTGGTCATTGTTCTGTCCCAATCCTCAACGCTGATTTCCAAGAATGGTGCACGAAGTACGATTGCCGCATTGTTTACCATAATATCAAGATGTCCAAAATCTTTCTTAATCTTGTCAAACATAGCATCAATCTGCTCGATGCTTGAAGTATCTGCAAATACTGTGTGAGCCTTTCCGCCCTTTGCAATGATGTCTTCAGCTGTGGCTTTTAGTGCGCTACTGTCGCTTCTTCCGTGAAGAATAACTTCGGCTCCTGCTTCTGCAAGGCGTGTTGCGATAGCTTTACCGATACCACGGCTTGAACCTGTTACAAGAGCGATTTTTCCGCTTAAATCAAACATTAGATTTCCTCCTTAAAGTCGTGACTTGTCACAATTTTTCCAGGGTAGTCTGCATATTCATTAACAAGCTCCTGCGAAATCTCAGGGAACTGCGTAAAGCCGGGAGTTACGCGATTTTCAACATTTTTGTGATTGAAAACGGTATCTCCCACAAAAAGCATTTTGTCAAGCTCTACGCTCATACTCCCCTTTGTGTGCCCGCCACGATGTTTTAGTGTAATATCCCCTACCTGCATTTCCCCGTCAACCAGGATAATATTCTTATCCTTTAAGAACTCGTATACAGGTGCGTTTACTACACGATGAACGCTGGTGTCATTAAGGAACAGGTCATACTCTTCCTTTGTCATATAAAAATCTGCATTTTTAAAATGAACGACACCCGAAATATGGTCATAGTGACTGTGGGTCAGGAAAACTTTCGTAATCCGACCGCAGTCAACTCCCAATCTGTCAAGGTTTTCTTTTATACTGTATTCGTCCTCAAATCTTGCCCAATCAGCCTTGCTTGACTTGGTTTTGTTAGCCTCGTCGACGCTTTCAATTCCTGTGTCAATAAGGTAACATTCGTCACCCTTCTCTAATAGGAATGCGTGACAGCCGATTGTGGAGGCGATATTTGCATCGCCGCCTTTATAAAGGACGCTTTCGGCACAGTCTATGTGAGCTGTTTTTAACAAAGTAACCTTATACATTGTTAGTTCCTCACACGCTTTCTACCTTAAATCTCTGTTCTGTACCTGGCTTGTATGGATACTTGTTAATGATTTCGTCATCTAAGTGGATACCAAGACCTGGCTCTTCAGGAACAAGAAGCTTACCATCAACCATCTTAAGTGGCTGATTTAGAAGTTCTTCT
>JAFUJN010000041.1 GCA_017468095.1 Clostridia bacterium | reverse complement strand
GAACTGTTAAAATGGAAAGAGTTCGCGGTATATCCTTCTTCTTTGAAAAGCCGTGCTAATGCATACGGGAAGCTGTTTGTGCTGAAGTTTGATGCCGAGATAGCCGATACAGGAGTGAAAAACCCTGTGTTAAACGCAAACTCCGAACCAAAGGTGAACCCTGCACCGAAAAATGGTGCATTATAGTTTGTGAAGTGTATTCCCTGTTGCATCATATTATAAAGAGTCGGCGTATATTCCTCGTCAATCATCCAGGTATCCATACTCTCCATCATAATGGCAATTACGTTTTTGCCACGGAATATGTCTGAATACTCGTTCTTTTCCGGTTCTCCCTTTTCTTCAAAGAATTCTTCAACCTGTTTAAATTCCTTTTCTCCGTATCCGTCAAACGGAAATAAGGTTGTAAAAATATCACGATAAGTGAGCTGATATATTCCCGTAATTTCGATGCATTTGTTTATATCGTTAAAATTCTTATATACAACTCTCGGTTTCTTCCATACGTCCCATTGGTTCTGTGCATCGCCAAAAAGCCATGGTTGCATCAAAAGATGGGTTACAAAGAGAATTATAACCGGTGCAAAAAACGCCCATCTTCTCGCCTTTTTGCTCACTTCCGGCTTTTTCCAGAACACAAGTGCCAAAACCAAAACCGCAATCTCCAAAACAGCAAAAGCAATAAACTTTCCATCAAACTGTTTTACTACGTGATCTAAATAGTCAGCACCTTCTCCTGCAAGCATAATGCTTTTCAGCCAGAAGAACTGGTCGAAAATTTTAAAGTAAACATACTGACATAATGACAGGATTATGAATACTCCTGAAAGTATGCCGAATGTTATCTTTCCGCCTCGTTTTGGCAGAACAAAAACACAAAACCCTGTAATCAATAGCACCCAGGCCGCTGTAAATAATGTTGATACTACCCTTACATAGCCTTCGCTGAAAAATCCCGGAGCAATCAGGCTTCTAAGACATATTTCAGGCAGGACAAGCGCCAAAATACAATATAAAATGAAATGGTACTTTTTTATAATACCAAGCATATATTTAAATCCCAAAAATTCATCCCCTGTTCTTTATTAACTGTTTTCTCCAAAAAACGACAGAAAAATTATATCACAAAGGCAAAAGATAATCAATATTATTTTAAAAAAGAACAGCCTCATTTAGCTGTTCTTTTTAATTTCGCAAAGGTATGACTCTACAGTTTTTCTGTCGCTCATCCTGTTTACTGCTTCAAGTAGCATATTCGCAGAAAGCTTTGATGGAAGTCCAAGTTTTACTGCCAAAGCTTTTCTAAGCTCTGCGCTTTTTTCTCCGCCTGATAAACCCATTTGGAAAAAGTCCGTTTTTGTCAGCTTGTCTTTTGGTTTTTCGCTCTCTCCACAAACGGTACATCCGCTTTTTATAAGAGCATCGGTTATTATCTCCTGGGTTATTCCCTCAACGCCCAAAAGTCCCTCTTTTCCCGCTACAGTTTTTCGTCTTTCCTTTCCTGCAATTTCGGGAATGTACGCGTGTTTCACTTGTTCTTTTGGTACAAGCTGTTTTATAAAATTACGGATTTTTAGCCCAGCACTATCTGAATCGGTTAATATGACAATCCCTGTCTTTTCCGCAAGGGTTTTTATGGTTTGCTGATCCTTTTTGCTGTTAAAAACAGAAAATCCGTCTACCACAAAAATAAAACTGTCTAAAAATCCCGACAGCTTGATTTTATCGTATTTTCCCTCAACAATAATAGCTTCTTTAACGCTTATCATATTAACTCTCCGAAATGGTTTTCTCAAGATATATCCTAACATTTTTAACAGATTCTGTCAATATAAAAATGAACTCCGGATTGCACCGGAGTCCATCTTATAAATCGGTTTAGCAACATTGATCTCTATCACGATCGCGGTCACAGCAGTTATTGTCACAACAGTTATTACCGCAGATTGAATTTCCATCATTGCAGAAGCAAAGAAGAAATACTACGATGATTATAATCCAAATCCAGCTACTATCATTATTATTTCCGCATCCTCCAAAAAGTCCCATAAAAAATCCTCCTTTCTAGGCTTATATTATACATTACGCCAAAAAGGAGAATTTGTGCATTTTAAATTTCTTTTTCCCAGAATACAAACACGCCGTCAGGAGTTTTTGTCATATATAAAACAAAATGTCCGGGATATGTATTAACAACACAGGACCAACCCTCTTCTGTAGGTGTTATTTCGGAATATGTGCTGTTTGGGAAATGGTTTTCAAGGTAGTCTGCCACAGCTTTGTGTTGCTCTTTAAATCTTGTTTTATTAAACACGCCTTTTCCCTTATAGAAATTGTAAGCGCCAAGAGCCGCCGCACCTAAAAGGAAAAGTTTTGTACTTTTTTTACTCATAATCTTCACCTAATTCCTTAAGTAATGTTTCGTAGTAAAGAATAGCTGTAGCTTCGTCTATTTCGCTTGCCTTTAATCCAAAAAGCTCACGAAGTGAAACGTGGAACAAGGAAGAAATCGTCATCATAACATCTGCAGGTGGAATTATCTTTCCGCTTTCATAGCCATAAACAGTTGCGGTTGATTTTCCGATAATCTGTCCAAACTCTTCTTGTGTTAGTTTGTGAAGTAATCTTATTTGGCGGATACGCTTTCCAATATTTAAAAGCTCTTCGCTCCTTTCTCCCATAATTACTCCTCCCTTTTTTTCCTTAGCATAGCAGCGTTTGAAACAGGCTCTTTCATCGGCATTTTTAAAATCATCTGTGCATGTGGCGCAGATTCAATGCTCTCGCCCTTTTCGTTTTCCATATATTCCACTTTCTGTGTGAAGAATGGTTTTCCAGGCTCTAAAACTTCGATTTCATCGCCTACAAAAAATCTGTTTCGCTGGCTTATTGTGGCAATTCCTGTTTCTTCGTCATAATCCTCTACCATACCGATAAGGTCATACTCACGAATATATGAGCTTGATGTATAAACCTGACCTTTATCGCTTGGTTTTCCATAGTAAAATCCTGTTGAGTATGGTCTGTGACTTACTTTGCATAGTTCATCAAGCTGTTTTGGGTCAAATTTGTAATTTTCAGGGTCCTTAATATATCTGTCAAGCTCTTCTCGGTATGCCTTAACGACAGTTGCAACATAATATGATGTCTTAACTCGTCCCTCAAGTTTTAAGCTTGTAATACCACTTTCAACTATTTCAGGGATGTGTTCTATCATACAAAGGTCCTTGGAATTAAAGATAAATGTGCCACGCTCGTTCTCAAAAACAGGCATATATTCCCCAGGTCTTGTTTCTTCCATTAAGGTATAGTTCCAACGGCATGGATGTGAACAAGCACCCTGATTTGCATCACGGGATGTTAGGTAGTTAGAAAGCAGGCATCTTCCTGAATAAGAAACACACATAGCACCGTGAACAAAGGCTTCAAGCTCCAAATCTTCCGGTGTGTTTTCTCTTATTTCACGGATTTCGTCCATTGACATTTCACGTGCCAAAACAACACGTTTTGCGCCCTGCTTGTACCAAAACTCCGCACTTTTATAGTTAACATTGTTTGCCTGAGTACTGATATGAATCGGAAGTTCAGGTGCGTTTTCCTTAATAACGTCCATCATTCCCGGGTCTGCCACCAAAACGGCATCAAAGCCAAGTGGTGCAATTTCTTTAATATACTGGGCAAATTCCTTTATATCTTTATTATGAGGGATTATATTTGCGGTCAAATATACCTTTTTTCCTCTTTCGTGTGCAAAGGAAAGACCCTCTTTCATTTCTTCAAATGTAAAATTTTCAGCAGCAGTTCTAAGACTAAAAGATTCTCCGCCCACATAAACTGCATCTGCACCGTATAAAATAGCTGTTTTCAGCTTTTCAAGGCTTCCGCCTGGTGCTAAAAGTTCAGGAATTTTCAAAACGTCTTTCCTCCTTTACTATTTTTTTACCGCAACAGTTACTCCGTCTCCCAAAGGAAGAATAACTGTTTCGAGTTCATCTCGTTGCATTTGCGCCGAAATAAATCGTCTCAAACGCTTTACAATCGTAATTTTTCGTCTTATAACGTGCTCATCATCCGCAATCATTCCCTTATAAAGAATGTTGTCAGAAATAAGCATACCGCCCTTTTTTAAAAGGCGTATGCAGTCATTTAGCATATATATGTAGTGTGCTTTTGGGCCGTCTAAGAATATTACGTCATATTCACCTGTAAGGGTTGGAATAATGTCCTTTGCATCGCCCAAAACTACCTTGATTTTGTCAGAAAGTCCTGCTTTTTCAATATTAGCTCTTGCAATTTCAGCAGTTTGGGCATCCCATTCAAGGGTTGTTATACTGCCGCCATCTGCAAGGTACTGTGACATTAAAATTGCAGAATAGCCGATAGCACAGCCAACTTCCAAAATTCTTGCAGGTCTTTTTATGCACATCATAGTTTCCAAAAACTTTGCAGTTTCCGGCTGAACGATTGGAACAGAATTTGCTTCTGCATACTCTTCAAGTTCCTTTAAAATCCCGTGCCTTTCAGGGATTTCGCCACGTATATATGATGTGATATAAGGATAGACTATGGCGTCTTTGTCATACTCAACCATTAAAAATCTCCTCGCAGTACTTAATTACTTCTTCTTTTATTTACTCTAGGCTTTTGCTACGGCAAGCAGCACCTGCTGCCATAATATGTCCGCCACCGCCAAATTTTTCAGCAAGACCTGATACATCAAACTTGCCGTTTGAACGGAAGCTTATCTTTTTCTTTTCAGGCGTTTCACGGATTGAAACAGCGATTTCACATCCTGTAACACCCCTCGGGATATTCACGATGTCACCTGTGTCCTTTTCTTCAATTCCGTATTCTTTCAAAAGGCTATCAGGGGCACAAACTATATTGAGTTTACCATCAAAATATTGCTCCATATTGTTCATAAGGTAGCCTTTGAACTTTATTACACCAAGACTTTCGGTGTCAAAGAGCTTTCTTGCAATTTCCGCGTGGTCGATATCCTTTTTTATAAGCTCTGATGCTATAATAAAGGTTTCTGGTCGCACGTTTGAATACTTAAAGCTTCCTGTATCCGAGCTTATTGCGGCGTATAGCTGTCTTGCAATATCTTTTGTTATTGTTACACCCATTTCGGTGAACAAATTATAAAGAATTTCTCCTGTTGCAGGAGCTTTTGCATCGATATAATCCGCGTCGCAAAATCCAACATTGGTATAATGATGGTCAATGCAAGCAGTTTTTTCAGATGCTTCAAAAATCGCCTTTCGCTTGCTTATTCTTTGAACATCTCCGCAGTCAAGGCAAAGGCAAAGGTCAGCTTTTGGTATGTCATTTTCATCAAAAACTGTATAGTCATCGCCTAAAAATCTAATGCGTTCTTCAGGAATTTCTGAAAAAATGCATTTTGCATCCTTTCCCATTCCTAAAAGTGCAAGGCGCATAGCAAAAGAAGAGCCGACTGCATCGGCATCTTCACTGTCGTGGGATAAAATTACCACACTATTTGCTTGTTTTATCAAATCAATAACTTTATTCATCGCTTTGATCCTTCATAATATTGCTTAAAACCTGATTGATATAAGCACCGTGTTCGATTGAATGATCAAGCTCAAACAAAAACTCAGGTGTGTGTCTTAAATCAATACGTCTGCCAATTTCGCGGCGGATGAATCCGGCAGCAGATTTAAGGCCTAAAATTGCCTGTTTCTGCACTTCTTCATCACCCATTACGCTTATATAGCATTTGGCATAGCTCAAATCGTTTGTAACGTGTACTGCCACAACGCTTGTCATCATTGGTATACGTGTATCTTTAAGCTCACGAATGACCGATGCAAGCTCACGGCGTACTTCTTCATTTACTTTATCAATTCTGTTTTTTGCCATAGTTATACCGTCCTTTTTTGCGGTTATCTCTCGATTTCCTCCATTACGAAGCATTCGAATACGTCGCCTTCTTTAAGGTCATTGTAGTTTTCTACGCTCATACCGCATTCAAATCCTTCGGAAACTTCCTTAGCATCATCCTTAAATCTCTTAAGGCTGGCAAGTTTGCCTTCGTGAAGAACAATACCGTCACGAACAACACGAACTTCTGCATTTCGTGAAATCTTACCGTCTGTAACGTATGCGCCGGCGATTGTTCCAACGCCTGAAACCTTAAATGTCTGTCTGATTTCAGCGTGACCTGTAACAACTTCGCGGAATTTAGGATCAAGCATACCCTTCATGGCAGCTTCCATTTCCTCGATTGCCTGATAGATTACGCGGTATAGTCTTATATCAACTTCCTGTGCACTGGCAGCAGCTAAAGCTCCTGAGTCAGGACGCACGTTAAAGCCTACGATAATAGCGTTTGATGCGTTTGCAAGCATTACGTCAGACTCGTTGATTGCACCAACACCGCCGTGGATTGCACGAACTCTAACTTCGTCATTTGAAAGCTTTTCAAGTGACTGACGAACAGCTTCAACAGAACCCTGAACATCGGCTTTGATAATAATGTTAAGTTCTTTCATATTACCTTCGTCAATCTGGTCAAATAGGTTATCAAGAGAAACCTTAACAGCCTGATTGAATCTAGTTTCTTTCTGTTCCTGTTTTCTTGCTTCTGCAACATCTCTTGCAAGCTTTTCATCTTTTACAACATAGATGTGCTCGCCGCCCATTGGAGCTTCAGAAAGTCCCTGAATTTCAACCGGTGTTGATGGGCCTGCAACCTTCATACGTCTGCCCTTATCGTTAACCATTGCACGAACGTGACCAACGGCTGTTCCTGCAAGTACGATATCGCCAACGTGAAGTGTACCTTCCTGTACCAAAACAGTTGCTACAGGGCCTCTTCCCTTATCTACCTTTGACTCGATAACAGTACCCTTTGCAGGCTTATTAGGGTTAGCCTTAAGCTCCTTCATATCTGCGATTAGAAGTACCATTTCTAATAGTCCATCTATATTTATCTTCTTCTTTGCAGAAATTTCAACACAAACTGTGTCTCCGCCCCATTCTTCTGGAACAAGCTCGTGTTCAACAAGCATCTGCTTTACTCTTTCTGGGTTTGCACCGTCTTTATCAATCTTATTGATAGCAACAACAACTGTAACGCCTGCAGCTTTTGCGTGGTTAATCGCTTCGATTGTCTGTGGCATGATACCGTCATCTGCCGCAACAACAAGGATTGCAACGTCTGTAACCTGTGCACCACGAGCACGCATTGTTGTAAACGCTTCGTGACCAGGTGTATCAAGGAATGTAATATCTCTGCCGTTTAGCTTAACGCTGTAAGCACCGATATGCTGTGTAATACCGCCGGCTTCTGTATCTGTTACTGATGTATCACGAATAGCATCAAGAAGTGAAGTTTTACCGTGGTCAACGTGACCCATAACAACTACGACCGGTGGACGTGGTTCTAAATCTTCCGGCTTATCTTCATCTTCTAAAGATGCAAATAGTATATCCTCTTTTGTAAGAACTATTTCAGGTTTTACTTCAACACCAAAATCTGATGCGATTAGAGTTGCTGTATCAAAGTCGATTGTTTGGGTAATTGTTGCCATAACACCAAGCATCATAAGCTTTTTAACAACTTCAGCAGCACCTTTTCTAAGCTTAAGCGCTAAATCACCAACTGTGATAAATTCAGGCACTTCAATTTCTGTTGGTCCTGCAGGAACCGGTGGCTTTGGCTGTTCCTTATGCTTATTAACCTGTTCCTTTTCCTTTTGAGACTGCTTTTTGTTATGCTTTTTGCCCTTATTTTCGAACTTAGAAACATCATCGTCAGTAACCATGTGTTCTAAACGTTCTCTTGCATCAACCTTTTCAAGCTCCAAAGTAGATGTTCTTGTATCAACATAACGTACCTTTTTAGCATCGTCTGCCTTAATAACATATTCCTTTTCGCCATCATTATTTGTTGGTGTAATTCTTTCTTCGTTTCTCTTTTTAGCAGGTGCCTTACCACGCTTTTCCTGTGGCTTAGCCTCAGGCTTTTTAGCTTCCTGTGCAGGCTTTTCGACCTTTTTAGGCTCAACTTTTTTAGGTTCAGCTTTTTTTGGTTCTTCTTTTGGAGCCTCTGCCTTAGCCTCTTCCTTAACTTCTTCCTGCTTTGGTTCTTCGACTTCTAGTGCAGGCTTTTCGATAGGTGCATCTCCAACATCATAAAGTGTTGTATAGATATCGAAAATAAGACCAAGCTGTTCATCTGTTAAAACACTTGTTCCCTTAACTTCAACGCCAAATCCTGCAAGTCTTTCTACTATATCTTTACCGGTTACTTTTAAATCTTTGGCAATCTGACTTACCTTAATTCCGTTTTCTGCCATATTATTCATCAATCCTTTCTATTTTGGATAAAATTGCATTTTTAAAGTTGTCATCATTTACCGAAACAACTACTCGCCTGTCGCTTCCTAATAGTTTTCCGAGCTCCTCGCTCTTTGCGTATTGGATATATTCTACTCCGTAGTAATTACAAGCATCACAAATTGATTTTTTGCTGTTTTCGGAAATATCTGACGCAATTATTATCAAACGAGATTGTCCGCTTTTTATGGCTTTATCGCACATAAATTCACCCGATGCTATTTTCCCTGCTCGTTTTGCAAGGCCAATCATTCCTAAAACCTTATCCATCTGACAGCTCCTTTTTAATATCATCAAAAATACTGTCATCGGCATTCATTTTAAAATGTCTTGATACAGCTTTTCGTTTCTTTGCAT
Source organism: Clostridia bacterium (assembly GCA_017468095.1). GTDB lineage: Bacteria > Bacillota > Clostridia > UBA1381 > UBA1381 > UBA1738. The sequence continues at coordinate 1,880 of JAFUJN010000041.1, read as the reverse complement.
TTTCGATACATTCTTCGTTTTTGCAAATATACGCACCACGGCCAAACTTCTTTTGACTTGGGTCAAGCTCTATATTATTCTCAATTTTTACAAGTTTTATGAGTTCGCCTTTAGGCTTCATCTGCCTGCAGGCAATACACATCCGCATCGGTGTATGCATTAAAAATCTCCCTTATTATCTTATTCCTGTCCTGCTGAAATATCTATCTTCCAACCAGTTAGGCGAGCTGCTAAACGTACGTTCTGACCTGATTTTCCGATTGCAAGTGAAAGCTGGTGTTCAGGTACTGTAACCTTTGCACTCTTTTCTTCTTCATCAATCTCAACAGTAAGTACCTTTGATGGTGAAAGCGCTGCTGAAATGTATTCAACAGGGTCTTCGCTCCAGTTTACAATATCAATCTTTTCGTAGTTAAGTTCTTCGCCGATTGCCTGAACTCTTCCGCCACGAGGTCCGATACATGCTCCTTGTGCATCAACGTCAGGATCCTGTGAGTAAACTGCAATCTTTGAACGAGAGCCGGCTTCTCTTGAAATCGACTTAATTTCAACGATACCGTCCTGAATTTCCGGAACTTCCTGGAAGAAAAGCTTCTTCACAAGACCAGGGTGTGAACGGGAAAGAATAATCTGTGTGCTCTTTGTTCCGTTTCTTACTTCGCTTACATAGCACTTAATCATTCTGCCTACTTCATAGTATTCGTCAGCTACCTGTTCGTTAACAGGCATTACAGCTTCAACCTTACCGATATCAACATAAATGTTTCCGCGTTCAATTCTTTCGATTTTACCTGAAACTATTTCGTTTTCTTTTCTTGTATATTCGCTGTATAAGATTCCGCGTTCTGCTTCTCTTATTCTCTGTGTTACAACCTGTTTCGCAGTCATTGCAGCAATTCTTCCGAAGTTTGCAGGTGTAACTTCGATGTTTACAATGTCACCCACTTCGTACTTCTTGCTGATTTTCTTTGCATCAATCAAAGAAATTTCAAGCTGTTGGTCTGCTACTTCTTCTGCAACAGTTTTCTGTGCATATACGCCGATTTTGCCTGTCTCACGGTCAAGTTCTACACATACATTCTGTGCTGATAAAAAGTTTCGCTTGTATGCCGCAATAAGTGCAGCCTCCAAAGCATCTAAAATTGTGTCTTTATCAATTCCCTTTTCTTTGCACAAATCCGTAAGCGCTGATAGTAATTCGTTATTCATTTTCCAAATCCAACCTTTCTAAAATTCAAAGTGCAGTTTGATATAGGCTGCATCTTTTGTATTTATTGTTAACATTTCTTTCTCACATTCAAAAGAGATTTTGCCATCTTCGTAGCTTTTAATTATACCTGTAAACTCTTTTTTGCCATTAACCTGTGAAAAGAGTTTTACATCTACTAAAGTTCCTCTATAGTGAAGATATTCTCTCTCGGTTTTAAGCTTTCGCTCAACTCCCGGAGATGAAACTTCAAGCAAATACTCTGTTTCAATAGGATCATCCTTATCAATCTCATCACTAAATACACGTGAAAACTCTTCGCAGTCGTTAATTCCAACGCCTCCGTCCTTGTCAATAAAGATGCGCAAAATTTGTTTTCCGTCTTCCTTTTTAAATTCTGCACCAACTACTGAAACTCCCAGAGTTTCTGCTACTTTGTCACCGATTTCCATTGCTAAAAGCTCGGTCTTGTTCGCCAGAATAATCACCTCTTTTAAATTGTTTTAAAACTAAAGAGTGGGTTTTTCGACCCACTCTTTAGAAGATTTCTATTTACTTTTATTATTATATCACAACATTTAGCAAAATGCAAGTGTTTTTTGGAAAAATATTGTATACACAGGATTAAATTATTCATCTAAATCCTCAAGAGGAACTTTTGTTGGCTCTGGAG
>JAFUJN010000005.1 GCA_017468095.1 Clostridia bacterium | reverse complement strand
CGTAAAGAGCCTTACCGCTTTTTACAATTTGGTCAAGTGCCCACATTGTCTCATAAAGCGGTGTATCCTTATCCATTCTGTGATGATAGAAAATGTCAACATAGTCAAGATTTAGTCTCTTAAGGCTTTGGTCAAGGCTTGAAATTAAATACTTTCTACTTCCAAAATCGCCATACGGGCCGGGCCACATATAGTAGCCTGCCTTTGTGCTGATTACCATTTCGTCACGGTAGCTTTTCATATTTTTGCCAAGTATCTTTCCGAAATTGGTTTCTGCACTACCAGCTGCAGGACCATAGTTATTGGCAATATCAAAGTGAGTTATGCCATTATCAAAAGCAGTATAACACATCTTGCACATATTGTCATAGCTTGCATTGTCACCAAAATTGTGCCAAAGTCCCAATGATACTGATGGAAGTTTTAGTCCGCTTTCTCCGCACTTTCTGTATTCAATAGAGTCATATCTTTGTTCACTTGCTTTATATTTCATAGTGGTACTCCTTTTACTATTTTCTCAGTTTTCTGCAATATTGTGTGCAAAGCTTATCGGTACATTCAGAGCAACGAAGTGCCATATTACTGTTTTCCCAAAATCTTTCGGGATATATAATCACGCACAACTCCCACACAAGCCATACTACGATGGCGAATATAACAAGCGACCAGGAGAAAAAGCTGTTTAATGCTACAATCGGCAAAAACATCATCAGATGGTCCCAGTTAAATATTCTGCAGGTTGTACAACATTTGTTATGCATTATAAGCCTGAACGGGCACCAGATAAGAACACATATTAAATCGCACACATAAAAAAATGTTGCTACTAGTATCATCATTCCTGTATCAATAGCTCCGCATAGGTGCAATGCACTTATTAGAACCGTTACGCTAAGCCAAATCCACATTACTTTATATGCTGTTGCTGTTGTATCTTTTATATATTGTTTTAATTTATTATGGTTAATGTTTTCTTTTATGGGTTTAAAAAGCGACTCAAACACTTTCTGCGAGCCTATAGAGATATGCGATTTGATTGGAATAAGTTGCAGTATCATATCACACATCCACAGCATCCATAAAAGATGCAATAGCGAAAATCCATTAAAAAAGTTCCATCCGTCTGCAAAATCAAACATATTTTTATCAAATATGTATACTAAAATTGCAAGCATAAATACGGCTATTCTTCCAATAAGCCTTAAAAAATATATTTTTCTTGTTTTTGACATGCCTATATTGTTGTTTTCCATTAGTTGTATTCCCTCGAATTATTTTATCCCAAATTTTTAAATACGTGAATTATTATATCATATATTTTTTTGAATTTCAATCAAAAAAAAACAGTACAGATAGTGTATCTGTACTGTTTTAAATTACTTTTTAATGAAAACGCAGGCAACATCGCCGGCTTTTAGCAAGATTTCATTATCAGCAGTCTTTTCTGCGCCGAAAATCACCTTATCAAAACTTAAAGTAAGCTTTGCATCGTCTTTTCCTGTATTAAAGATATAGTGAAGCTCGCCGTCCGGTGTTTCATTTACGGTTGTGACAATGGTATCACCATAGTTTGCCATAGCAGGAATATCTGCAAACAGCTTTTTAACAAACTTTTTCCAGCCGTTTTCACCAAATTCAGCATAGCTATAACCCATACTTGCACCAAACAGATAAATTTCACCCTTACCCTTATTTACCTTGAAAATAGCAGGCATAGAATCGTCATAACTTGCCAAAACTTCTGCATCCTTAACTTCATAGTAAGTTCTGTAAGGCTTTATAGTAACACGCTCACCATCAAATGTAAAGGTATTGTTTTTATGCTTATAATCGCGAACACGATTATGCCATACAGCATCAATTAAGTTCGGGAACAGAACGCGGTTTGTAAGCCAAGTGTTCTTCTGTCTCAGGCCAAAACCTTCGTCTAAAAGTAGCTTTCCGCCGTTTTCTGCAAATGCTTTAAGTGTTTCTTCGCATTTAGTGTCAAGCATTGCACCATATGGCACATACGCTACCTTATAATCCGCAATTTTTTCAATTTCACGGCTATCAACGAAGTCGATACGGTAACCCTCTTCCATAAGCATTTTATACATTCCGTGAACTGCTGTGTTATAGTAATTTGCAGGATTTGGGTGCTTTTTAATTACAAAAAGTTCTCTGTCATGGTCTTCTACTGCAGACATCATCATTGAAGCAAAGTCATACACGAAAACAATATCAGCCTTTTTAGGCTTTGCACTTGCAAAAAGTTCCTTATTATCCGCAAGGATTTTTCCAACTTCGCCTACCACCTTTGTTACAGGCTTATCTGT
>JAFUJN010000040.1 GCA_017468095.1 Clostridia bacterium | reverse complement strand
CTGTCAAAGCAGGTTTTAAATCTATGGTTATTCTGGCATCCTTTGCCTTTTTTAAGTGGCAGGATGCAGACAAAACAATAGGCCCTGATACGCCGAAATGAGTGAACAACATCTCGCCGAAATCGGTGTATATTTTCTTATCACCACTCCAAAGAGTAAGCTCCACATTTTTAAGGGAAAGTCCCATAACGTCCTTAACCCATTTTTCCTTTGTTTCAAGCGGAACTAAGGATGGCTTTGGTGCAATTACGGTATGCCCTAATTTTTCTGCAAATCGGTATCCGTCTCCCGTTGAGCCGGTAAGCGGATAGGAAACACCGCCTGTTGCCACAATTACGCTGTCGGCTTTAATTTCCTTGTCACCACATTTTACGCCACACACCTTGCCGTCATTTACAACAATGCCTGTAACTTTATCCTTTAAAAGGGTTACATTTTTCCCAAGGGCATATCTTTTTAATGCTTCGGCAACATCTTTGGCACTGTCACTTTCAGGGAACACTCTTCCGCCACGTTCCACCTTTGTTTTAACCCCAAGGTCATTTAAAAGGTTTATAACATCGTCATTTGTAAAGCTGTATAACGCACTATACAGAAAACGGCTATTGGTTGGGATATTGGTCATAATATCCTCGATATCCGCAATATTGGTAATATTGCATCTGCCCTTTCCTGTTATCCTGAGCTTTTTGCCAAGCATAGGATTTTTCTCTATTAAAATAACTTTGCAAGCTCTGTTTTTAAGACGGCCACAGGCTATCATCCCTGCAGGGCCTCCGCCTATTACCACTACCGTTTTATCCGTCATTTTTTATCATATACCTCATATTCTTCCCAGATTTGCTCAAGCTTCTCCAGGTTCTTCTGCATTTTTTCACGGTTTTTTATCCCAACTGCCGCAATAAGTGCGTTTATAACGCTGAGTGGTGCCACAAGTGAGTCCACAAAGGATGCGGTGTCACTTCTTGAAATAAGGCAAATATCCGACTCGATTGCAACAGGTGAGTTTTCGCTGTCGGTTATACCAATCACCGTAGCACCGCCTGTTTTTGCATAGGAAAGTGCTTTTAGTGTGTTCTTTGAGTATCTTGGAAAGCTTATTCCGATTACCACATCGTTCTTTCCAACGTTTAGTATCTGCTCAAAAAAGTCGCCGCCTGATGCGTTTATCATATACACGTTATCAAATATAAGGTGCAGGTAAAACTTTAAGAACTCCGCAAGCCCTGCGGCACTTCTTACGCCTGTTACGTATATCTTGCCTGCTCCTGATATGGCATCTGCTGCTTTTTCAAACTGCTCTCTGTCAATAGCATCAAGGGTTTTTTCAATGTAGCCAATATCAGCCTTTAGAGTGCTTGTCAAAATATCGCCGCTACCCATTTTTTCATAGGCAAGCTCCATTCTCTGTGCCGTTGTAAGCTGGCCTTTTACGTAGTCTTTAAGCGCCTTTTGGAATTCAGGGTATCCGTCAAATCCCATCTCGTAAGCAAATCTTACAACAGTAGATTCGCTGACGCCTACGCTTTCCGATAAGCGTCCTGCCGTCATATACGCCGCCTTTTCCCATTTTGACAGAATATATTCAGCAATCTTTTTATGGCTTTTACTTAAGGCCTTACTTTTATCTTCGATATTTTTAATAATATCATTCATCAGCGTTTCCCTTGCTTTCCTTTCCGTCTTTATCATAGAAATACCACTTCTCTATGCACTTATAAGGGTCAAAGCTCACAGGCTTTTCTATCCCTGAAACATAGGAGCCGTATATTACATTCTCTGTTTTGAAATAAAGTGGCAGATACGGCGGGTCGATATAGAACATAGTAATAAACTCGCCGATTTGTACTTTTATTTCGTCCTTATCTGAAACCCCGCAAATTCGTGACATAGCGGTTTTTATATGTGATGCGTCAAAGTTGAAGTAGTTACTGTCACCTGTCAGCATAGCCGCAGGGTTTAAGTTGTTCCCCACTTCTGTTTCGCCTATAAACATATCAAAATCGTCACTTCCGATTTTTGCGGTATATTCCTGATAGCTTGTCTTTTCCAAAACCACATCAAACCCTGCGGTTTTCAAGGTGGATGCCATGCTGTCTGCAAGCATACTTCTTTCCACATTATCGCTGTTTACCAAAAGACGTATGGTAAGCCTTACATCATCTTTATGGTATACGCCGTCCTTTATAACATAACCATCGGTTTCCATAAAGTCTTCAGGGTAGCTTCCTGTTGTTTTGTTCGCATCCTTTACCATAACCCAGCTTTCAGGGTTGATGGAAATTTCCGCAGCCATACCTTGACCGTAGGCATCCTTTTCAACGATTTTCTTTCTGTCAAGGCTTTCGTTTATTGCTTTTCTCACAGCCTTGGTCATAACAGGGCTTGCCGTATTAAAGCCTAAAAATACCAGTCTGTCAGAAACCATTGACTTTGAACTTGAATTACTTTTAGGCGTTGCTCCGCTTGAAAGCTCGTCCGACGTTATGGCGTCAATTTCGCCTACGTTAAACGCCTCCAAAACAGCGTTTTTGTCCTTTAAAATCTTAACAATGATTTTTCGCTCGGAAACGTTTCCCTCGTGCCAACGCGAGTTTGGCTCCAAAACTATATCCGTTCCGCTTTTTGAAATGAACTTATAGCTTCCCGTTCCGATAGGCGTAAAATCTGCGCTTTCAGAGTAATAAGCATTTCTTGAAATTATCGGGAAAGTCAAAAGATGGGCAGGCGACGGCTCTTCCTTTTCAAAGTTTATGATTATGGTGTTTTTATCGGTAGCCGTAAAGCTGTGTATCTTTGAAGAAATATTGCTATAGAGTCCGCCTGACTCTTTCATTTTGCTTAAGGTATATGCCACGTCTTCTGCGGTAAAGTTCTGTCCATCATGCCACTTTACGTTATTTTTCAATGTGACTTCTATCTGCTTTCCATCCGCCGAAACATCGTATGAATAGGCAAGCATCGGTACTTCTTTTCCCGATTCGTCAATGGTGAAAAGAGATTCATATACGATATTTGTTATCTTTTGCACGCTTTCTGATTTTGTGGCAATAGGATTTAGGGTATCTATCCCATAAACACCCAGCCTGATATCAGAATAGTCCTGTATTACAACAAGCTCTCCGCCTGCAACATACCCTTCATCCGCTTTCCTGCAGGATGCAAGGGATAGTGCCGTTATAGCGGCTAAAGCTCCGCAAATTATCCTTTTTATATTAAACAACTCCCTTTATTTAAGCTCCATTATTCCCGCCATAACGCCTCTTTTTCCACCTGTCTTCCTGTGTGAAAATAAAAGGTCACTCTGGCAGTAGGTACATATATCCGCATTTATAATCTTTTCTACGCCCATCTCTCTAACCTGAATTTCAATGGCTTTTTGCATATTAACGTGCCATTTCTCGTGCTTTTCCAAAACGCTGTCCCCAAAAGTGTCGCGAAAAATATCCGCCACATCATCCCCAACTTCAAAATGGCACACCCCGATAGACGGGCCGATTGCCACCATTATGTCGGCAGGGTCACAAGCATATTCACAAACCATTTTCTCTATACATTTTGCGCTTATTTTTAAAACTGTTCCTTTCCAGCCGGAATGAACAAGGGCGATAACCTTTTTCTTTTTGTCAAAGAAGAATACCGGAACGCAGTCTGCCGCAAAAATTATGATAGGAACGCCAGGCTCATTTGTTATAAGACCGTCAACGCCGTCCCACTTCTGTGGCTTTGTGATACCGTTACCCATATCCTCTTTTTTTACACTTAATATTGTATCACAATGTACCTGATTTGAAAAGACCAAGTTTTTAAAATCTACACCGATTTCGTCACAAATTATCTCATAGTTCTTTAAAATATTTTCCTTTTTATCCTCTGAGTGCATTCTAAGGTTAAGACTTCTAAATTCATTCTCGCTGACGCCACCGCATCTTGTGGTAAAACAATGCTTTAAAAGTCCTGTTTCGCTGAATTCGTCAATGGTAAAATATTTTAAATCCCCATGGGTTTTTAATGTGAACATCAATTTTTCTCCTTAAAATATTGGACTATTGCATCTGCCGACCGCTTGTCAACAACTTCCAGAAGCTCGCTAAGGCTTGCCTTTTTAATATTATCTACTGATTTAAAGGCTTTCATAAGCGCCGCTTTTCTCACATCCCCAATGCCCTTTATGTTATCAAGTTCGGACTTATTAAGCGCCTTGCTTCGCAGTTTTCTGTGGTAGCCTATTGCACTTTTATGCACTTCATCCTGAACTCTTTCCAAGAACTTGAACACGCTGTCAATAGGCGAAATTTCTATTTCTCCTGATGTGGAAACAAGTCCGCGGGTTCTGTGCCGTGAGTCCTTTACCATACCGAAAACGGGGATTTCCATATCTATGGTTTCCATTATTTCCATAACCGATGAAAGCTGGCCTTTTCCGCCGTCTAACAGGATAAGATCAGGAAGTGGCAAGAATTTTGCATTTTCCTTTTTAAGAGTGCCTTCATCAATTTTGTTTTGCTCTTCTATCGCATGGCGGAATCTTCGGTAAATAACTTCCTGCATTGAAAGAAAGTCATTTTGACCCTCAAAAGACTTAATTTTAAAGTTGCGGTAATCCTTTTTGGATGGCTTTCCATCCACAAAAACCACCATAGACGCCACGTTATCACTGCCTTGAATATTTGAAATATCGTAAGACTCAATTCGCTTTGGTATTACTTCAAGGCTCAACTTTTTAGCAAGCTCAGATAATATTTTGCTCTTTTTCTCTTCTAATTTTATGTTGTTTATGCGATAGTTTTCCGCCGCAATCTCGGCGTTTTTATGCACCATTTCGATAAGCTTTCTTTTTTCGCCTTTTTGCGGGAATAAAAGCTCAATCGCACCTTGTCTTTTTGCTCTTAGCCAGTCCTTTATAACACCGCTATCATCTATTTTATATTCCACTAAAATTTCTCTTGGGATATCTTCCGATTCTGCATAAAACTGAGTTACAAAATCAGACATAACTTCCCCGTCCAAAGAGTCCTTTGTTCCGTCAATGCGGTAATTGTTTCTGCCTGTTATTTTGCCTTTTCGCACGAAGAAAATCTCCACAAAATAGTGGTTTCCAAGCCTTGCGCCTGCGATAATATCCATATCGGTCTGGTGGTCGGTGTTTATAATCTTCTGCTTTTCTTCGAATTTTCTTATTGCATCTATTTTATCACGGATTGACGCCGCCTTTTCAAACTCCATATTCTTTGAAGCTTCAAGCATTTCTTCCCGCATATTACGGACAAGCTTTTCGTGGTCACCCTCTAAAAATGCGCAGATGTCAAAGAAAACCTTTCGGTATTCGTCCTTTGAAACATTGCCTTTTATGCATGGCCCGAAGCAGTTTGAAATATGAAAGTTTAGGCAAGGTCTGCCCTTTCCGATATCTTCAGGGAATTTTCGCTTGCATAGTGGTGGTTTGAAAATTTTCTGCACAATTTCAAGAGCTGTTTTCACAGTCTGCATACCTGCAAATGGCCCGAAATATTTTGCCCCGTCCTTTTTCAAGGTTCTTGTCATAAATACTGACGGATAGTCCTTATTGATTGTGACCTTTATATATGGATACTGTTTGTCATCCTTTAGAAGAATATTATATTTTGGTCTGTGCTTTTTTATTAAGTTACATTCTAAAACAAGCGCCTCTACTTCAGAATCGGTAACAATGTACTCAAAATATGCAATATTGGAAACCATAGCCACAACCTTTGGACTATGGTTTTTATTGCTGCCGAAGTATTGGCGCACTCTGTTCTTTAATATTTTAGCCTTGCCCACATAAATTATGGTGTCATCTTTCGCGTGCATTATATACACGCCAGGAAGTTCGGGCAGGTTTTTAAGTTCTTCTTCAAGATTGAACATAACGTATTCCTCTCAAATTGAAAATAACTCTACTAAAACCAGCAGAGTTATTTTTTATCTTGTTAAGTAAATATCATTCAGTAAAATTAGAAGCAATCAAATTAACCAATGTCACAGCAGCTTCTTCTTCATCAGCACCGTCTGCGATTATATTGATTGTTGTGCCTTTAGTGATTCCCAAAGATAAAACACCAAGTAAACTTTTTGCGTTTACCTTACGGTCATCCTTTTCAACCCATATACTTGACTTAAATTCATTTGCTTTCTGTATAAAAAATGTTGCAGGACGAGCGTGAAGGCCCACCTGATTTTGAACTTCAACTTCCTTTGAATACATAAAGATCCTCCTTAAAGCCTTTCCAAAAAAAGATAAATATCTATTATTAGAATACTAGAATTTTTCTCATCCGTCAAGAAAAATTGTAATAAATTGCAAATTTTAGTTAAAGATACCCGATTAGCCGCCTAATTATTCATCATTTTTGTCATTTTCGACTACATCTTCGCCTTTTCCTGAAAGTGCGGCGCGCACCTTCTTTTCAATCATTTCTGCAAATTCAGGATTCTCTTCCATGTACTTTTTAACATTATCACGGCCCTGACCAAGTCTTTCACCGTCATAAGAGAACCAAGCTCCGCTCTTTTTGATTATGTCAAAGTTTACAGCCACATCAATGATGTTTCCAAGCTTTGAGATTCCTTCGCCGTACATAATATCAAACTCTGCTTCTTTAAACGGAGGTGCAACCTTATTCTTAACAACCTTAACCTTTGTCTTGTTACCGATAATCTCGGTTCCGTTCTTAATAGCTTCCTGACGTCTTACTTCAAGACGTACAGATGCGAAGAACTTTAAAGCTCGTCCACCCGGAGTTGTTTCAGGGTTACCGTAAATAACGCCAACCTTTTCACGAATCTGGTTAATGAAAATAACTGCTGTTCCTGATTTTGAAGTGATACCTGTAAGCTTACGAAGTGCCTGCGACATAAGTCTTGCAAGAAGACCAACGTGGCTTGAGCCCATTTCGCCTTCGATTTCTGCCTTTGGAACCAAAGCCGCAACAGAGTCAATTACCACAACATCCAAAGCTCCGCTTCTGACCAATGCTTCGGCAATTTCAAGAGCCTGCTCACCGGTATCAGGCTGAGATACGATAAGGTTATCTATATCAACACCAAGATTTTTCGCATAAACAGGGTCAAGTGCGTGTTCTGCGTCAATAAACGCTGCTTCTCCGCCTCTTTTCTGTGCTTCTGCAACAACGTGAAGAGCAACTGTTGTTTTACCTGAAGATTCAGGACCGTAAATTTCCACAACTCTGCCCTTTGGAATACCGCCTACGCCAAGTGCCATATCAAGTGTCATTGAGCCTGTTGGGATAACATCCACATCAACGTGTGGTGCTTCGCCAAGCTTCATGATGCTTCCCTTGCCATACTGCTTTTCAATAGCTCCAAATACGGCATCCAGCGCCTTTCTTTTTTCAGCTCTATTTTCTGCTATCTTATCCATTCGAAAACCCTCCGAATTCTGTGCATATTCTTAACTTATATTTTATCATATTTACCGCAAAATTGCAATAGAATTATTACATTTTTGGGTATACTTCAATTTTTTCAACACCCACTACTGCCTTCTCAATTAAAGCATCAATATCGAGGCGTTTTTCGCTCTTTTCAATCATAGCTCGCTTTGGATTTGTTGTAGGGTGTTTTGGTGTAAATACCGTACAGCAATCTTCATAAGGAAGTATGGAAGTCTGGAACGTATCAATAGCGTGTGCACGCTCAATAATTTCTGTCTTATCCATACCGATTAAAGGTCTTAAAACAGGCATATCTATAACAGAGTTTGTAACGTCCAAAGCTGAAAGGGTCTGAGATGCCACCTGACCTGCACTTTCACCTGTGATTAGTGCTAATGACTTGTTATTCTTAGCCACAATCTCTGAAATTTTCATCATAAATCTGCGCATTATAAGTGTCATATGCTCTTCAGGGCAATTATCACGGATTGCCAGCTGAATTTCGGTAAACGGCACTATATAAAGATTGATTTTTGATGTGTATCTTGCAATTATTGATGCAAGTTCTATAACCTTTTCCTTTGCTCTGTCACTTGTATATGGGAAACTGAAGAAGTTTACCGCATCAATTTCAATACCGCGTTTTGCAATCATATGGCCGGCAACCGGACTGTCAATACCGCCTGATAATAATAGTGTCGCCTTTCCGCCTGTGCCGATTGGCATACCGCCCTGACCTTTAATACGCTTTTCGCGAAGATATACAAAGGCAAATCTGTCGCGAACTTCCACCTGAACTGTAGCTTCCGGCTGGTGTACGTCAACTATAAGATCGTCCATTTCTTCGTGCAAGAAACCTCCCACTTCAATGGCAAGCTCCACAGAATTCAGCGGGAATTTCTTATCAGAACGCTTTGCCTCAACCTTGAATTTAGTGCCAGGCAAAAGGTCATCTTTTAAATATTCGATAGCTACTTTTTCAATATCTTCAACCGTTTTTTCGCAAACCGCTGCACGAGCCACCGATACAATACCGAAGATAAGTGAAAGTCTTTCACATACAATGTCAATTCTGTCTTCCTCTTCAACTTCCACGTATATCGTAGCCTGCTGGATTGTAATTTTAACAGTCGCTATATTTTTTATGGCATCGGAAATATTCTGTATTAAAATTTTCTCAAACTTCGGTCGGTTTCCGCCCTTTAAGATTATTTCGCCGTATTTTACCAAAATTATTTCTTTCATTATTACCTCACGTATTTTCGTATATTACTAACTTCGTCTTTTAATGTATTAACAACATAATCAATATCAAATTCTTCGTTTGAGAAGCTGAATCTTATTGCTCCTTCGATTTCCTTTTTATTGCATCCCATTGCCGACAAAACGTGGCTTGGCATAGGCTTGTTTGACGAACAGGCAGAGCCTGTTGAAACGTAAATGCCCTTTGCTTCTAAAGAATGCAAAAGTATTTCTGATTTTATACCCAAAAATGATACGTTTAAAACATATCCCGAGTTGTTTTGAGTTCCGTTGATTTTTATGTTATCTATGTTTTCTTCTATCTTTGTTTTCAGTTCTTCCCTTATATTTTTATTTACCGGCACATAGTGTAGTGCAGCTGCGCCAAATGCCGCAATTCCTGCCACATTTTCAGTTCCTGAGCGCATATTCTTCTGCTGTCCGCCACCTGCAATAAGTGGGTTTATATGCACGTTATCGCCGATATATAAAGCACCTGCGCCCTTTATTCCGCCGATTTTGTGACCGCTTATGGATAAAAGGTCAATGCCCATAGCTTTTGGCTTAATATCAACCTTTAAAAATCCCTGAACGCCGTCCACGTGAAGAACCGCTTTCGGCGATTTTTTCTTCATAACTGTCTTTAGTTTATCAAAAGGCTGAATTGTTCCTGTTTCATTATTAACTGCCATAACGCTTACGAAAATTGTATCTTCGGTTAAGGCGTTTTCCAAATCATCAAGGGAAATTTCGCCGTTTTCGTTCACATCAAGATAGGTTACGCTAAAGCCGTTCTTTTCCAAAATATGAAATGGTTCAAGCACCGACGGATGCTCAATTTTTGTGGTAATAACGTGAGTTCCCCGTTTTTTGTTTGCCATACAATATCCTAAAATTGCGGTATTGTTTGCTTCAGTTCCGCCTGATGTGAAATATATATTCTGTGGCATTACGCCCAGAACTCTTGCGATAGTTTCCTTGCTGGCTGTTATTATCTTTTCAGCTCGAAGTCCAAGGCCATGAAGACTTGACGGGTTGCCAAAATCAGAAAAGGTTTCAATTACCGCCTTTTCTGCCTCTATATTCGGTTTTGTTGTTGACGCATTGTCAAGGTATATCATTAGTCCTTACTCCTTATAATAAACGCCGTACCTTTTTCTATTTTTATATGGCAGGTGTTATCTATCATAACATTACTGACACCAAGGCTTGTACCAAGCTTGATTGTGCCGTTTTGAAGCGGATAATCAAGACCATCAGTTGTAACACCAAAAAGGTCTTCCTGAAATGGTATTATTGAAATAATATCATTTGGCTCTCCGCTTATTG
>JAFUJN010000039.1 GCA_017468095.1 Clostridia bacterium | reverse complement strand
GCAATAACTTCGTCTGCTCTGTCTGAAATAATGCCTGATGTAATAAATGTGCCATCGGCTTTTAGAGCCTTTTTCACAAGCGGAAGTGCCGCTATTATAACATCTGCAACGATATTTGCAAGTATTAAATCATATTTTTCTTCTAATATCTTTTCCTGAAGCTCTTCATCGGACAAAATATTACCGATAATTACAGAATATTTTTCCTTTGGAAGATTGTTACGTTTTAAGTTATCGTAAGCTGTATCCATTGAGTTTGGGTCAATGTCAATGGCAATAGCACTTTCTGCGCCGTACATCAAGGAAACTATTGATAAAATTCCGCTACCACAACCTAAATCAAGTATCTTTTCGCCACCTTTTACGGTATCCTGAATATCTTCAAGGCAAAGGCGGGTTGTGTGGTGTGAGCCTGTACCAAAGCTAAGCCCAGGGTTTATTTCAAAAATCTTTTTATCTGTAACAGGTGCTTCTTCCCAGAATGGCTTAACGATCAAAGTTTCGCCGATTTCCATAGTGTGAAAATACTTCTTCCAGTTATTGCTCCAGTCTTCTTCTTTTATATTGTCAAGACTGATTTCAAGTCTTCCAAAAACACCGTCTTTATCGTAATCTTTAAGCTCTGCCATACTTGTTTTTATGCTGGACAAAGTATCAGGGTCAGTTGCACTTATATAAGTTTTGATGCAAGTCTCCCCTTCTTTTTCGCGGATAAGGTCGTCATCAACATAATCCCAAATGGACTTGTTTTCTTCTAAGAAGTCCTTAAAATCTTTTTCATCTACTATCTCAATTCCGTAAATACCAAGCTGCAGAAGTCGTCCTGAAACAGCTTCAATACCTTCAGTTGTTGTGTAGATGGTAATTTGTATCCAATCCATAATTACTCCTTAATCAAGGTAATCCTTGAGCTTCTTGCTACGTGAAGGATGACGAAGTTTACGAAGTGCCTTTGCTTCGATCTGTCTTATACGTTCACGTGTAACGTTAAATACTTTACCAACTTCTTCCAAAGTTCTCTGTCTTCCGTCTTCTAAACCAAAACGAAGTCTTAAAACTTTTTCTTCACGAGGTGTAAGTGTTTTTAAAACGTCAACAAGCTGTTCTTTAAGCATAACAAAGCTTGCAGCTTCAGATGGTGCCGGAGCATCATCGTCAGGAATAAAGTCACCAAGATGGCTGTCTTCTTCTTCACCGATAGGTGTTTCAAGAGAAACAGGTTCTTGAGAAATTTTTGAAATTTCACGGACTTTTTCAACGGACATTCCAAGCTCTTTGGCAAGTTCTTCAGGGGTTGGTTCGCGGCCTAATTCCTGAACAAGCTGACGGGAAACACGTACTAACTTATTGATAGTTTCCACCATATGAACCGGAATACGGATTGTTCTTGCCTGATCCGCAATAGCACGGGTAATAGCTTGTCTTATCCACCAAGTAGCATAAGTTGAGAACTTATAACCCTTTGAATAATCGAACTTGTCCACAGCTTTAATAAGACCAAGGTTTCCTTCCTGAATAAGGTCAAGGAACATCATACCACGGCCAACATATCTTTTTGCAATACTTACAACAAGACGAAGGTTTGCTTCTGCAAGCTTTTTCTTTGCTTCTTCATCGCCTTCTGCCATTTTTTTAGCAAGTGCAGTTTCTTCTTCTGCTCCCAAAAGATCAACCTTACCAATTTCTTTAAGATACATTTTAACGTGGTCGTCAATGCTTATTCCTTCAGGAACAGAAAGGTCCTCAAGTTCTTCTTGAGAAACTTCGATGTCTTCAAGCTCCTTGTCCAAATCTTCAACGATTTCGATACCCTCTTTTTCCAAAGTATCATAAACTGTTTCCATTTCTTCAGCAGTAAGTTCTAAATCCTGAAAGAAAGCGTTGATATCGTTGTGAGTTAAAAGTTCTTTTGCTTTACCTTTTTCGATAAGGTCTTTTACTATTTGTTTCTTGTTTTCTAAATCTGACATTTACTTATTCCCTTCCAATTCAAGTCTTAAGGTTAAAAGCTCCTTAACCTTAATGACGTCGTTTTCGTTTGTTGCCTTTTCAATCTCAATAGAAAGTCTTTCTATTTTTATGCTGTTTACTAGTTTCCTTAAGGTGTTATCCTCATCCTTATAAGTTTCTATGTTACAGAAGATTTGTGACACAAAGTCTGCATCCTTTTCATCAAACTTATTTATAATAAGCGGAGGTTCTATGTTTTCTCCTGTTTCATAGCAATTATAAATCATTTCTGCAAGTTTTCTGATCGGTCCTTCTGAATAATCAGGTGGCGAAAATTCTTCTTTCACAATCTGGTATGCTTTTTTGCTGTCAATAACCAGCCCCAAAAGCCGTTTTTCCGCATTTGCAATCTTGCTATCTAAAGCAGCGTTCTTTTCCTTAGAAGGCATTTTCACCTGTCTTATGATATTAGAGCCCGATTTATCATTTGAGCGGATTTTCTTAAGCTCTGCATAAATCGCTTCTTTGCTTATTTCCGTCTCATCTGCAATCTTTTTCACATAGGCGTCTATTTCAACTGCACTTTTTACTCCCGCTAAAACTTCCGCCGCCTTATGAATAAACATAATCTTCCCATCAGGGTTATCTGTATCGTATTGCGATTTTAAAGTGCCGAGAAGATACTCCGTAGATGGCAAGGCATCTTTAATTGCCTTTCTGAATAACTCAATTCCGTTACTTTTTATGTATTCATCAGGGTCTTTAGCGCCTTTTAGCTTCATTACACGGCATCTGCCGCCTACCGAGGTAATAATTTCAATACCACGTTTAGTTGCGGCTTGTCCTGCTTCGTCACTATCATAGCATAGAATTATTTCCCCTGAATATTTCATCAAAAGCTTGGCCTGATTTTCCGTAAGTGCCGTACCCAAGGTTGCTACAATGTTCGTAACTCCGGCTTGATATACAGAAATTACGTCCATATAGCCTTCGCACAAAATACATTGGGCGGCTGAGTCTTTTTTCGCAAGATTTAGCGAGAAAAGATTTTTACCCTTGTTGAAAACAGGCGTTTCTGCCGAGTTCAAATATTTCGGTGGTTTATATCCATCCTTTTCTACTGCATTTATAATTCTTCCGCCAAATGCAATTACGTTTCCTCTTAAATCAATTATCGGGAACATTACTCTTCCACGGAATTTGTCATAGATTTTACCGTTTTTTGTAACGCACAACCCTGCTTCCAAAAGCTCGTCATCTGAAAATCCAAGCTTGTTCATATGCTTTTTAAGATAATCAAAATTATCAGGAGCATATCCAAGACCGTATTTGCGTATGGTAGAAGGTGAAATCTTTCTTTCTTTAAAATATTCAAGTCCTACTTTTCCATCATCATGCGAAGTAAGAGTTTCAAAATATAATCTCGCAGCAGCTTTATTCATAGAATAAATTTGCTTTTTCTTTTGATGTGCCTTGTCATCTGCTATATTATCTTCGTCAGGAAGTATTATTCCTGCACGATCCGCCATAAGCTTTAAGGCTTCCAAAAAATCAAGCCCCTCTGATCTCATTACAAACTGAACAAGGTTTCCTCCTGCACCGCATCCAAAGCAATGGAAAAGTTGTTTTTCTTGATTTACGTGAAAAGAAGGAGATTTTTCTTTATGGAACGGACACAAGCCTGTATAGTCACGACCATTTTTTCTAAGCTTCACATATTGAGATACATAGTCCACAATATCATTTTGCGAAAATATCTCATTTATAAGCTCATCCGAGTATCTTGGCATAAAAATCTCCTTTCCTTTAAAATTTAAGTCACCATAATACTAATTCGACGTTTATGGCGAAAAATCCTTTATTTTTATATGTAATTTTACCTATTAAATTAAAAATATACTATTTCAAGTATTCCATAATAGCTTTTGCCATATTTTCGCACTGTTTTATGGCATATTCGTCTTCATTTGCAGGTCTTTGGGCTGATACGCCAAAGTGTCCCATAAGGTCACTGCTGGAATTGCCGACAATGTTCATTCCAAGTACCAAACCGCAGGATTGGATTTGATTAACCGTTCTTTCCTGTCCGCCGTACTTGGTTGCACCAACGCTTACTGCCGCCATAGGTTTTCCAAGCCATCTTTTTTCGCCGCGAATTGCACGTGTTTTGTCAAAAAATGTCTTAAGCTGGCCGGACATTCCGCCAAAATAAACGGGAGATGCAAAAATAACAAAATCTGCCTGTTCTACCTTATCATAAAGTATCTCAAGTTCTGTCCCTTTATAGCAGTTTTTATTGCAAGGGTTAGAGCAAACCACGCAAAACGGCCATTTTGCAGAGTTTACTGCCTTATTAACATTTACAATTTCAGTTTCTGCTCCGTCAATTTTAGAAAGTATCTCTTTTAACAGAAATGTGCAATTTCCATCTTCATTCGGGCTTCCGTTTACTGCAAGAATATACATCAAATACCGCTCCTTAAAAATTTATTCCGTCTATTATATACGCCAAAGTGTGGCAATATACCTTTAATGAAAGAGGACCCGTCAAATTACGGGTCCCCGCCGCCTTCGAAAGCAATCATTCTATCGACTCAATGATTGCATAATCTCCGTCTTTTCTTTTATACACAACATTCATTTCGTCAGTTTCCTGATTTTTAAATACGAAGAAATTGTGTCCTAAAAGATTCATTTGAAGTACGGCTTCTTCGGAACTCATAGGTTTTACCTGAAAACGCTTTTTCTTAACAATTTTAAATTCCAAATCGCCGTCATCTGTATAATCATCACCGCTTATAAGCTTTCCGTCGTCAAATGCTTCTCTGCGTGTTTTCTTTTCAAGTTTTGTCTTATTCTTTCTTATCTGTCTTTCTAT
>JAFUJN010000038.1 GCA_017468095.1 Clostridia bacterium | reverse complement strand
CAGACATCTCTCCATAGATTATCTCAACAACAGATAGAATTATATCAAAAAAAGTTTGGTTTGTCAACACTTTTTTGAAAAAATATTTTATTCTTTTGTTGCCTTGATATATTCTTCCCACTCGGCTTGCCAATCGCTGTCATTTAGCTTCCTGCCATCAAAATATTCTGTGTTTTCCACAAAATATTCCGTAAACTTTTCAGCTCCTGAAACATTAAGATGTGAATCATCAAAAAAGTCCGTCGCAAAATCAAAGCCTATTTCATCATAGTGCATATTATAGTCCACAAAGGTAACGCCATTTTCCTTTGCAACTTTCTCTACTGTGTTATAATACTTCTTTTCATCAGGCGTTGCATTGGACGGGGTTTTTACAAGCATAAGCTCAACGCCCTCTTTTTTGCATAGCTCAATTATTTTATTCAAATAGTCAAGGTTCTTCTCGGTTAGTGGTGCCTCTTCCAAAACGCCTGAAAGGTCCTGTGCTTCTGCCATATCATAGCAAGTTGGAAGCACATAAAAGCCCTTTGAATAATCGGACATTTCTCTCTTATTATACGCAAAATCCGCTTCTTTTAGCTCATTCCATCTTGAGTGATACTTCATAAAACGGCACGCCAAAGAAAAGCGTTCACCACTTGGTGCTGAAGCTTTTACAAGCTCAAGCTTATTTTTTGAAAGTGGCATATTGTCACAGAATGTATAGTTTACGCCGTCATCATAGTACTCGTCATTTTTAGAGAACATCAAAACATCCACAACCGCAAGGTCTAAATCCTGAGTTTTTAGGGCATCCACCATATAGTGATATGTCGCCCAAACAGGTTGCTGTTGGGTGGCAAAAACATAAGATTTTACTCCTGTTTTCTCCCACACAACAAGTGGATTAAAACTGCAGTAGGCATTTGATGAGCCGAAATACATAACGTCATATTCATTTTCCGGACTATTATAGAATCCGTCAATTTTAGCGGTGACGTTCCACCAGCCTTCCGTTTCCTTACGGGAAAGTATTCTATCGGCAAACGAAAACAGGCATAGGAAAATAAGCAGGAAAGCTATCATCCCTACTGTTCTTTTAAAATAAAGTCCTGTCCTTTTATTCACCGATATCACTACCTTTAAAACTGGAAATATATAAACTGACTTGCTTCAAATCCCGGGCCATATATGCCGAAAATAAGTACCGCGAAAATCAGCCCCAAATACACCGGCCATCTTGCCAGTATATGCATTTTTTCTACTCTTTCAAAAACCAAAACCCCTGCCTGTTCCCTTTTGCTTACAAATATCAAAAGCACGATTGAAAGCACAAGCAGAATAAGGTTTGCATTATCAAGTCCCATTTCAGTAACTTGATTCCAGATAGCCCATGGCTCAAAGTTTGTAAAAATCTGTTTTACTATGGTTAACGCCTGTGTTAAGCCTTCACTTCTGAAGAAAATCCAGCCGAATGTCACAAGAGCAAAGGTTATAATCTGTTGAAACAGCTTATAGTGTCCTGTTTTTCTGTCAATGTGTAGGATTTCGCAACAGAATTTTCGTGTGCTTAATGTTACGCTACCCAAAATCTGGTATATTCCGTGCAAAAATCCCCATATTACAAAATTCCAGCTTGCACCGTGCCACAAACCGCTTACCAAAAATACAACCATCAGGTTAAAATACTTGCGGGCTGTTCCCTTTCGGTTTCCGCCAAGCGGGATATAAAGGTAATCCTTAAACCAGCTTGATAAGGATATATGCCATCTTCTCCAGAATTCTGCGATAGATGTTGAAAAATACGGTTGACGGAAGTTGTCCATAAGCTCAAAGCCCATAACCCTTGCCGCTCCTTTTGCAATTATGGAATAAGATGCAAAGTCGCAGTAAATCTGCACCGCAAAAGCGATTGTTGCAAGTAGCAGTATTGCACCGCCAAACTCTGCAGACTTATCATATACTGTGTTAACTATGATAGCGGCTCTGTCCGCAATTACCAGCTTTAAGAAAAATCCCCAAAGCATAACCAAAATACCGTATCTTGCACGGTTATAGTCAAACCTGTGTTCTTCACGAAGCTGTGTTAAAAGGTTTTTTGAACGCTCAATCGGTCCTGCCACAAGCTGTGGGAAGAAGGACACGAAAAGCGCATACCTTAAAAGGTTCTTTTCAGGGTCAATATCCTTTCGGTATACGTCCATTGTGTAGGATAGTGCCTGAAATGTATAGAATGATATACCAACCGGCAGAATTACGTCAAATTTCGGCTGCAAGACGGATAGCCCAAGCATGGACCTTACCATATTGATATTGTCCATTGTGAAGTAGAAATACTTGAAATAGAACAATATGGCAAGGTTTAATATAAAGCTCACTGCCACCGAAAGTTTCCTGCCCGTATCGGTTTTTGCTCTGTCAATAAATATACCGCTTAGGTATGTTATAACCGTTGATGTTGCCATCAAAAGCGCATACTGTGCATTCCAGCAGGAATAGAAGTAATAGCTTGCTCCCAAAAGCCACAGGTATCTGTACTTTTGCGGAATCAGAAAGTACACCAGGGTAACTATCGGGAAAAATATTAAAAATTCAAGTGAGTTAAAAAGCACCCTAGCATACCTCCTTTATAGTTTATTGGCCTCTTGATTCAAGCCAGATTATAAGAACTGATACGTCACTTGGTGACACGCCGGAAATTCGTGATGCCTGTCCCAAGGATTTCGGTCTTATCTTTGAAAGCTTCTGTCTTGCTTCGATACGAAGACCGTGAATGTTCATATAGTCCGCATCTTCAGGTAAGAGCCTGTTTTCCATTTTCTTAAACTGCTCCGCCTGAATCTCTTGGCGTTTGATATATCCGTCATATTTTAGGCGGATTTCAACTTCTTCGCAAATATCCTTTGGAAGCGGTTTTCGCTCTGGGTCAACCGGCTCAAGCTTTTTATAGTCAAGCTGCGGTCTTCTTATTGCATCAGACATTCGAAGTCCTGTTGAAACCGGTGTTGTTTCGTTTTCTTCAAGGATTGGATTTATTTTGGATGGTGATAGAACGATTGCAGAAATTCTTTCCACTTCTTCGTCTATCATCGCCATTTTCTTCAAGAATTTTTGGTATCGTTCTTCGGATATAAGCCCAACTTCATAGCCGATTGGTGTAAGCCTTTCATCCGCATTATCTTGTCTTAAAAGCAGTCTGTATTCGCTTCGGGATGTCATCATACGGTAAGGCTCGTTAGTACCCTTTGTAACCAAATCATCAATCAGCGTGCCGATGTAACCGTCACATCTTCGAAGAACAATCTCGTCCTTTCCCGAAAGCTTTCTTGCCGCATTTATACCGGCAATTAAGCCTTGCGCTGCAGCTTCTTCATAGCCTGATGTTCCGTTAAACTGCCCTGCACCGTAAAGTCCGTGCCAGCCCTTAAATTCAAGGGTCGGGTAAAGCCAGGTTGGATCACAGCAATCGTATTCAATGGCATAAGCGGGTCTCATAATTTCCACATTTTCAAGGCCAGGGATAGTACGGAGCATCTTAAGCTGAATATCTTCAGGTAAGCCTGTTGAGATGCCTTGAGCGTACATTTCCTTTGTATCGCTTCCCATAGGCTCCATAAATAGCTGATGCCTTGGCTTATCGCTGAATTTTACCACCTTGTCTTCAATAGATGGGCAATATCTTGCACCAACACCCTCAACTCTACCGCTATAGGTCGGTGTTCTGTGCAAGTTCTCGCGGATAATTCTATGTGTTTCTTCGTTTGTATAAGTCAGCCAGCAATACGCGGTATTTTCGCCTGCATCTTCTGTTTCAAACGAGAACGGGGTTATTTCATCATCACCGCATTCTTTTTCCATTTTATCATAGCAAAGTGTGTCGCCGTGAAGTCTTGCAGGAGTTCCTGTTTTAAATCGTCTAAGCTCAATGCCCTTTGCCTTAAGATTTGCGGACAAGCCGTTTGCAGGGAAAGTTCCGTCAGGGCCTGCTTCCTGCTCAAACTCGCCTATCATAATTTTGCCTTTAAGGTAAGTTCCTGTTGCTATTATAACGGCTTTTGCGCCGTAGTTTGTTCCAAGATGTGTTGTAACGTCTGTTACGTTGTTTTCTTCATCAAACAAAACGTCAACAATTTCCGCCTGCTTAACCATCAGGTTTTTCTGGTTTTCAAGGCGTTTTTTCATTTCTCTGTGATAGCTTTTTCTGTCAATCTGGCATCTTAAGGAATGCACCGCAGGGCCTTTTCCCACATTCAGCATTTTTGACTGCAGGAATGTGGCATCTGCCGCCTTTCCCATTTCACCGCCCAAAGCGTCGATTTCACGAACCAAATGGCCTTTTGCCGTTCCGCCGATGCTTGGGTTGCAAGGAAGATTGCCGATTGCATCAAGGCTTATGGAGAAAATAACTGTGCGCATGCCAAGACGCGCCGCCGATAGCGCCGCTTCAATACCCGCATGGCCTGCACCAATTACCGCCACGTCAAAGCTGTCCAAAAATTCTATGGACATTATTTCTCACTCTCCTTAGCCTCTTTCAAAAAATGCTTTTTAATATATCGTGCTGAATAGAAATCAATTATAAATCTCATCAAGCCTACCCAGAATAGGAAGCCGATTATAACAATTCCTGCGCTTGTCAAAATTCACAGTATAAAGTATGATAAAATACAGATAATACCGCTTATCAAAAGTATCATCGGAAATGTTGCTATCGCCATAAGTAATGAGTTTTTGTATATTTCCTTTAGCTTGTTTTCAAAGGTTATTTCAAGTTCATACATATAAAAGTGCATAGCTGTGTAAATAACTAAACCCAAAATAATTATCACCATCGGAATCATAAAGAAACCGCTTTGGTTTTCCATATATGAAGAATAAACCGAAAGGGACACCATACTTACCAAAAACACCAAAATATCCACTATTAAAAACACAAGTCCGTGTTTAAAACACTCTTTTGCCCTTTTAAAAAAGTCAAGAGAAATCCAGATATGCTCTTCCCTTGCCATTCCCCGAAGAAGATGGGTGAATCCGCAGGATACAGGGCCTGTCCCCCAGAAAATCGCAAGCAAAACCGTAAATGTAAGGGCACTGTGATTTACCATTGATAAATCCGCATCCGCTCCGTAAACTGTGCCGAATACGCACAAAAACAGATAGTGATAAAGCATAAGTACAGGCAAGCTCACCGCAACATAAAGCATATTTGCCTTTATAAATTTCCATAAATATCTGCCCAAAAGCTCAAAATAAAGAAAAATTCCTCTTTTTTTAGGCGCATTCTTGTCTATACCCGCTCCTGCCTTTTCGTAATTCGGAAAAAATCCCAACTTTTTCAGTCCTCTCTAAAAAAATTATAACCTTATATATTGTATCATACTTTGAGTTGTGATACAATATATTTATCGGTATTTGTTACAAAAAATTAAAAAAGGAGGAATACTGCCTGAAAGAGATTATAATAAATAAAAACGATGCAGGACAGCGTATTGATAAGCTCATAACCAAGCTTTTTCCACAGCTTCCTCAAAGTATGTTATATAAAAGCCTTAGAAAAGATTGTGTTAAAATAAATAACAAGCACATAAAGGATGGCGCGTTCAGGGTGACCGAGGGCGATGTTTTAAAGCTGTATATAAAAGACGAATTTTTGGAAACCCCTGACCCTGATACCGCTTTTATGAAGATAGAGCCAAAGCTTTCCATTGTTTATGAAGATGAAAACATCTTGCTTTGCGACAAAAAACAGGGTATGTGCGTCCACGCCGATGACGATGGCAGTACCGATACCTTGATTGAGCATATAAAGAGCTATTTGTGGCGAAAGGGCGAGTATAATCCAGATAACGAAAACACCTTCTGCCCTGCCCTTTGCAATCGTATTGACCGAAATACAGGCGGAATTGTTATAACGGCCAAAAACGCCGAAACGCTTCGCATTATGAACCAAAAAATTAAGGATAGAGAGCTTGAAAAAAAATATCTTTGTTTAGTTTTCGGGCATCTTCCGAAGAAGTCGGGCAGGCTTACAGGCTACATCCTGAAGGACGAAAAAAAGAAGCAGGTTTATGTTTATGACGAGCCGAAAAAGGGTGCTCGGTCATATTCCACCCTTTATAAAGTAATCCGCGAATACCCTGAGTACTCCGAAGTTGAAGCGGAGCTTGAAACAGGCAGAACTCACCAAATCCGCGCAGGCTTTGCCCATATCGGCCACCCATTATTGGGCGACGGAAAGTATGGCACAAATGAGATAAACCGCAAATTCCCGTATTATGGACAGGCTCTTTATTCCTATAAGCTTAAATTCACGTTCAAAACTGACGGCGGAATTTTAGAATACCTAAACGGCAAAGAATTTACAGTAGAAAACGTTACATTCCAAACAAAGAAAAGCTGACATTTGTCAGCTTTTTTATTTAATGCAAATTTGCTAATTTTCTTTTTATTCCTTTTAAAATTAACCCAATCCTGAACACAAATGCACGCACGTAAAAAAGTCCACACCAAAGGTAAGTATAAATTCTATACGGCATACTTTCTACAGAGATTTCCTTTCCGTTTCTTATAACGGCTGTAAGGACGCCGATTATATGCTTATCAGTAATTCCATATTCCTTAACGCACCTGTTATCACCGCAAAGGACATAGTCATCCTTTCGCACCTTTAAAATTCTGTGCAAAACATACTGACCATTATCTCGCCTGTAAAGCGGTACATCATACTTTTTAAGCCTGCCATCCGCCTTTTTTATTATAATAAGGTCTTTCCCTTGGCGGATAAGCGGTTCCATGCTGTCCCCAACATTTGTATAAACTATTTCTCCGTATTTATTAAGTTCTTCTTGGAAGGTTGACTTATTCATCAAGTGCACCTATTTTTCTTAAAGTTTCAAGAACATTCTCCACATCTTCTGTGATAATGTCTTCTTTCGCATCGTATTTTTCAAGAAGTTTTTTAACAATTTCTTCTTTCGTTGTTTCTTCTTTTAGATTATCCACAATAAAAGCGGCGGTTTGGTTACTGCGTACAAGTCCGCTGAAGTCCCCATTTACAGAAACCATAATCTGTTTCTCTGCCATTTCACGGGTTATAAATCCATCTTTTAGCTTCATTTTTTTGAATCCCTTTCGTAGTTAAATAGCGAAAACTTTTAGCCAAGGGCAAATGCATGCCCTTGGTTAATTTTAGTTAACTCTGCATCCAAAGTCGAAGCATGAGTGACCGTCTTCACCGCAGATATCAGGTGCATAACCTTCAAGATTGCAACTAGATGTTCCTGATGTTGTGATAATGTCTTCTGTTTCAAACTCTACAACGTCCATTTCTGCTCTTTCATATTTTTCCATTGTTTTTTGCTCCTTTCAATGAAGATTTATGATAAACGCCTAAATCGTTTCATCCATTCTTAAATTTTCAAATCACCTGTGTGAACTCCTGCGATTTCACACAGGCAATCTTTATAGTGGTGTATTAGAATCCAAAACAAGAATCATCTGAATCAGGAGCCCAGCCAACAAGACTACAAGTATCTGCAGCGCAATCTGCGACGCATCCAGATGTTGTGATAACATCTTCTGTTTCAAATTCTACAACTTCCATTTCTGCTCTTATATACTTTTCCATTGTTTTTCTCCTTTCTCAAAAGAATTTATAATAATCAGCTATGCTGTTATCATCATTTTTTATTCATTCCATTATATGCCACACTTGCTGCCTGTTTTTCCATATTACAGAAAAGTGAAAATACATCAGTATTTTTCCCTAACCTGTCAAGCAAATCAAGAGTTTTCGCAAGGCTTTTTGCATCTTTAGGGCGATATGTCTGTCCCAATAAAATTGGAAAGGCATCTGTAAAATCCATCTTTTCTATACTGTTTTCAGTTCCGCGGTTTAAAACGCAAATTGCCTTTAACGGGACTGAAATGTTTTCACCAAGGTGATGCTTTCCGTTCCACGGTGTTCCGTGAATTACGGCACCATTTTCATTCACTGTAATCAAAGGCTTGTCATCATTCACCATTTTGGCACGGTCACCAAAAAACTCTCTCCAAAGCCTTGTGTGAGTTGATTTTCCCGTACCGCTTGTGGCTGTGAAAAGATAACCCTCTCCATCAACCGAAATGCAAGAGCCATGAATAAGGAAAGTATTATATTCTGGTAGTTTTTCTGCAATTTTACGATAAAGGGCCAATGTTTCAAGATATGTATCGGAATATTGCTGGGGTTCTTTGCTTTCTTTTGACTCCTGCTTCATTGCCCTTTCGTATTCAAAAGCAATATCTTCAGGCGTAATATAAACCGAAAAGTCTGCCACGCCGTCAGCTAAATACTCACTGCAGAAAATCTTGGTTTTGGGAAACAGTGCATGAACCTCGATGGTTTTACCGGCTAATCGGATAGTAAACGGTTCCATCATCAGCATATCTCCTCATCCTCATCATCGGCTTTTTGTGCGTTTTGTTGCCAGAGCTTATATTCGTGTAGCATAGACCGTTTAATTTCTCGCAAATTAGCTTCCCTTTCGTGCCTATAGCACGTACTGTTGGCAGTACATTTTTTTAATTTTACGCATCCCGGATAGTAGAAACAATCATTACATTCCGGAATTTCCGGCGACAATTCTTTCCAACTTTCCACCATAGCTTTATCAATATCTTCCCTGTCAATATGACCAATGAATTCGCAATCTGTATAGTGTTCACACAAGCCGATATCACCTTTTGGTGCAATGACACGTGCACTGCCACCATCAGCCATACAATGCATCAACTTCAAGGTCTTTTTTATTCCACGGGTCCAGCCTATGCCATACCCGTCAATTTTACTGTTCAGACGATACATTGCTTCGTATCGTGGTTCCCATTCTTCATCGGTATGGGTTTGGGCCATAGAAAGATCTGTATCAAACAAATGATGTGCATACATCACAAGACCTTTCTTACCAGAAAAACGCTCTGCAATCTCGTCCACCAGATTCATAAGGTCATCTGCATTGTAAAGATCAAGGTTAAGCCTGATAGCTACCTGAACTCCTGCATCTAAAAGAAGCTCAATGCCATTTAAAACCACCTGATACGGACTTTTTCCGTCTTTATAAATATATGCTTTACTGCGATTATAGACTTTTTCCGTACCATCAAGCGTAATTTGAACGTGCTTTAAGTTCCAAAGGGTTTTCGCCTTACTTACGGCATCTTCGCAGAACAGATAGCCGTTTGAAGTCATTCCTGAATAGTACTCAATACCTGCATTTTTTAAATCTTCGCAGATAATATCCATTACTTGCATATTGAGTAGCGGTTCGCCACCAAACCACGCCAGTTTTACACGCTTCCCGCCACAGTGTTCCTTGATATACTGCGCCGTTTTATGGGCAGTTTCTTCCGACATCGGAATACGCGCACAGCCCTTTTCAAAGCAGTAAAAGCACCTGGCATTACAGTCGGTTGTAGTCATTATGGTATAGGTTGTTATATGCTTTGGCTTCTCTGCTGTATTGCGCAAAACCCATCTTACTGTCTCGGTTGTAGCCTTTTCGTCAAAGTCTTCAGGTACCAAGAACCACTTATCAAGAAGTTCTTTATTTTCTGTATAATTTTCAAACTCGTCCCGTGTCAAAAGAAGCACTTCACGAGTAAGAACGTTAAAAAGCAAAACGCCATCTTCTACATTTTCCTGCACACAATATTTAATTAGTCGATATCCTGAAGCGGATTTTTGGGGATTTCCCAAAATTTTCAACACCGCTTGCTGGGCTTTAGATATGACTTTCACTACCTATTCCTCCGCCTCGATTCATAGCATACAAAAACTTCATAAAATTTCACATTAAATTATATCACTAATAAAAGTCATCCGTCAATATTTTTTAACAAAAAAAGCTGATAACAATCAGCTTTTTTTATCTTAGTGTGTTAAAATCAGCATTGCAACAAACATAAGTGCAATCACCCATGAACTGCCTTTAATCTTCTTAAAATCACCACAGAAAGTACTGATGATGATATATGAAATAAGACCAAATGCGATACCATAGGATATGTTATATGTAAACGGCATCATTGCAAGAGTTAAGAATGCAGGAACGGCGGTTTTGAAGTCGTCCCAGTCGATATTTTTGATAGAGCCCATCATTAAAAGTCCCACATAAATGAGAGCAGCGGCTGTTGCGCATCCCGGAATAAGCTGTGCTATCGGGCTTAGGAACATTGCGATAAAGAAGAATATTCCGCAGAATACAGATGTAAGACCT
>JAFUJN010000037.1 GCA_017468095.1 Clostridia bacterium | reverse complement strand
GTTTGCAACATCTTCAAGCCATACTTCCTTATCTACGCTTAGCAATTCTTTCATAACATCGTCGCTGATGTCGAGGTCTGTTGTATCAATGCTCTTAGGCAAGTATCCGATTGCACTTTCAACTGCTTCAGCTTTGCCGTCACATCTGTCAAGTATCCACAACAATACTCTCATATTGTCACCGAAACCAGGCCACATGAAGTTGCCTTCGTCATCCTGTCTGAACCAGTTAACGTGGAAAATCTTTGGA
This sequence comes from Clostridia bacterium, assembly GCA_017468095.1. Taxonomy (GTDB): domain Bacteria; phylum Bacillota; class Clostridia; order UBA1381; family UBA1381; genus UBA1738. The sequence goes on along the minus strand of JAFUJN010000037.1, from coordinate 4,723 downwards.
GCCTTTGCTGGATCCATCTTCTTGCCCATCTCTAGCCAGTGACCGAAGTAGTCAGCCATATTGTAACCAACGAATGGCTTCATAGCCATTGGGTCACGTCTTACAACACCAACTGCACCTGCAGCTGCTGCTGTTGTTTCAGAAGCCATTGTAGCACCTACAAACACACCGTGCTGCCAATCTCTTGCCTGATATACAAGCGGAGCACACTTAGCACGTCTTCCACCGAATACGATTGCATCGATTGGAACGCCCTGTGGGTTTTCAAATTCTTTAGAAATGCATGGGCAGTTGATAGCAGGAGCTGTAAATCTTGAGTTTGGATGAGCAAGCTTGTTGCCTTCTGCTGAGAATTCAGGTCCGTTAACCTTTGCACCCTTCCATTCTGTTGCATTAACAGGAGGGTTCTTATCAAGACCTTCCCACCAAACTGTCATATCGTCATTATTGATAGCAACGTTTGTGAAGATTGTGTTCTTCTTTGTTGATTCTAGTGCGTTAAAGTTTGTCTTAACTGATGTTCCTGGTGCAACACCGAAGAAACCAGCTTCTGGGTTAATTGCATAAAGTCTGCCATCTGGGCCTATTCTTAGCCATGCAATATCGTCACCAACTGTCCAAACCTTATATCCCTTTTCCTTTAAGTATTCTGGTGGGATAAGCATTGCAAGGTTTGTTTTACCACAAGCTGATGGGAATGCAGCTGCAATATAGCGAACTTCACCCTGTGGATTTTCAAGACCAAGGATTAGCATATGTTCAGCCATCCAGCCTTCCTTCATACCAAGGTAAGAAGCAATTCTTAGAGCGAAGCACTTTTTACCAAGTAGTACGTTACCGCCGTAAGCTGAGTTAATTGACCAGATTGTTGAATCCTGTGGGAACTGAACAATGTATCTTTCTTCAGGGTCAACGTCTTTCTTAGCGTGTAAGCACTTAACAAAGTCGCTGCTGTCGCCAAGCTGGTCGATAACCTTTTTACCGATTCTTGTCATAATAGCCATGTTTAGTACAACATAGATACTATCTGTAAGCTCGATACCAATCTTTGAGAATGGTGAACCAACAGGACCCATTGAGTAAGGAATAACATACATTGTTCTTCCTTCCATTGAACCATCATAAAGAGCCTTTAATTTTGCATACATCTTTGCTGGCTCCATCCAGTTATTGATTGGGCCTGCTTCTTCTTCTGTTGGAGTACAGATAAATGTTCTATCCTCAACTCTTGCAACGTCATTTTCAGCAGTTCTGTGATAGTAGCAGCCAGGAAGCTTTTCCTGATTAAGCTTAATCATTTCGCCTGTTTCAACAGCTTCTGCACGAAGTGCTTCAAGCTGTTCCTCGCTACCGTCAATCCATACAACATTAGATGGTCTGCACATAGCAATCATTTCGTCCATCCATGTCTTAACAGCATTATTGTTTGTCATAACTTTTCCTCCTTTATAATAGAACACGATACCTACATTTGACAACAATGTAAATATCTGCTATTTTTTCTCATTTTCCATTATATCACAATTTTGTCAATAATGGAAGAGTTTTTTTTATTATTTACAATTTTTTTGCTTTTTAACAAATATATTGACTAATTCCCTATCTTTTTTGATAAAACAGCTAAATCAAAAAATTTTTCAAAAAGGTATTGACAAGGAAAATTTTATATGTTATGCTCTAACTGTACTAATACAAATAATACAGTTGTGGAGGTGACTAAATGATACGACTTGACTACAAAAACGATAAGCCACTGCACGAGCAGATAACTCAAGGAATTAAAGACCTTATTATCTGCGGTGTGTTGGCATCAGGCGACCAGCTTCCGTCGGTCAGAGAGCTTTCGGTGGATTTGACAGTAAACCCAAATACTGTTCAAAGAGCTTACAAAACTCTTGAAACAGAGGGCGTAATCTACTCAATCCGTGGCAAAGGAAATTTTGTAGCCGAATCTCACCAAGCTGATAATCGTACACTTGACAAGCTATACTTCTCTCTTGCAGAAATTGTGCGAGAGCTTGCATTCTATGGCGAGTCGGAAGAGAAAATTTTGAAAATCACTTCAAATATATTAAAGGAAAGGAATGACGATAAATGATCAATGTTAAAAATGTTGTAAAGACATTTGATGGTTTTCACGCTTTAGATGGCTTTAATATGACAGTTAAGCGTGGCAGTATCTACGGCCTTGTTGGGCCTAATGGTGCCGGAAAAACCACTATAATCAGCCACTTAACAGGTGTTTTACGCCAAGACTCCGGAAAAATCTCAATAGCCGGCGAAGATGTTTGGGAAAATGCAGAACTTAAGCAAAAAGTTCTTTCAATAAATGATGATTGGTATTATTTTGGTACATATACAATAAAGGAAATGGCAAAGTTCTATGAAAGTGTTTATAAGAACTTTAACCGTGAGCGTTTTGAGAAGCTTGGAGAAATTCTGCACTTTAATGAAAACACTCAAATTCGCAGACTTTCAAAAGGTATGAAAAAACAGGTTGCGTTCCGTTTGGTACTGTCCTGTATGCCGGAAGTTCTTATTTTAGACGAGCCTTTGGACGGTCTTGACCCTGTTATGCGTAAACAGATAATGAATGTTATTATTTCAGACGTTGCAGAGCGAAAAATGACTGTTTTAGTTTCATCGCACAACCTTCGTGAGCTTGAAGATATCTGCGACCACGTAGGAATTATCCACCACGGAAAAATGGTTATTGAAAAGCCTCTTGACGACCTTAAGGGTAATGTTCAGAAGCTACAGCTTGCATTCGCAGGTGAATTCCCTGAAGTTTTGAAAGATGCTTTGGATATTCTTCACCTATCAAAAACAGGTTCTGTTTATACAGCAATCGTAAAGGGTGATTCAAATGCAATAACAGATATTGTAACAGGTGCAAATCCTTTGATTTTTGATAAGGTTAGCCTTACACTTGAGGAAGTATTCATTTATGAGTTAGGAGGTTTGGGTTATGACTTCAAGCAAATCATTGTTTAATTTCGGAATTTATAAAAACACCTTGAAACGTTTTAAGTGGGGCAGTTTCTTGTATTTTATTATACTCTTCTTCTCCCTGCCGTTTATTTTGCTGGTTCAGGATAAAGAGTATCTTGTTCGTTCCTATAGTCGTGTTCTGGAAACAACACCGCTACTTCTTCAAAGCGGTTTTATGGTAATACCAATACTTCTTGCTATGATTGTTCCGACAATAGTTGCTACACTTTGCTTTAACAATGTTCATTCGGCAAAACAAAGTAATTTTGTACATAGCTTGCCTGTAACAAGACTTGAAAACTACATTTCAAACGTTTTGGCAGGACTAACACTAATTGTACTCCCTGTTCTGCTAAATGCAGGCATTCTGCTTATAATGAGCCTTACAGGATATCAGGAAATTATTGCTTCAAGCTCTGTAATTTACTGGTTCTTTATAAATATTGCCATTAGCTTTATAATGCTTTCTGTGTCTGTATTTTCTGCGTTCTTAACCGGACACACAGCGGCACATATTGCAATAAACATACTTATTCATACAGCTCCGCTTATTATAGCACTTGGAATTTATCTTGTGAGCCAGATATTCCTTTTCGGATTTTCTGAATCAGATAACTTTATTGCAAATGAGATTGTGAATAACACTCCAATGGTATGGCTTTATGCTCGTTCACTTTCCTTTATCAATAAAGGAAATATGTTTTTAACGCCACAAATGTGGATATTCATTGCAATGGCTATAGCATTCTATGTTCTTGCTTTCGTACTTTATAAAAACCGCAAGATTGAATCCTGTGGAGATGTGGCAGCGTTCAAGTCATTCAGACCAATTTTAAAGTATACTGCAACAGTTTTTGCGGCAATTTTAATCTTCGGTATGCTTGCTTCAAGCAATCTTGGTGCCGTAGCTATTTTCACAATAGCAGCCGTTGTTACAGCAGTTGTGTACTTCGCATCAGAAATGCTTATCAGGAAAACTGTAAAGGTATTCAAAAGCTATAAAGGCTACATAGGTTTTGCCCTACTTATGGCAATCTTTATAAGTATCTTTGCATATACTGATATTTTTGGATATGAAAGACGAATTCCTGAGAGAGCTGATATTGAAAGCGCTACAATTTATAATCGTGTAGGTGAAAATATCCCATTTGTCGCTGACGATAAACTTATTGAAGACGTACGAACATTGCACGCCGAGTTAACAAGTGATATTCCTGTTGTGGATAATGACCTTGACAGATATTCATTACTTCGTGTCAGGTACAACCTTAAAAACGGCAAGGTTTTAGAAAGAGCTTATAGAGTTACAGAAGAAGTGCACAAGCGTGCAATCTCAAAGATGTACGAAAATGCCGAATACAAGAATATCGTGTATAGTTTTGATATGCTAAACATCGATAAGGTTAAGAATATGGAGTTGAGACTGGGCACTTCAACATTTACACATCATATTTCAGTAAATAACGATGCCAAGGCAATTTTAGAAGCAGTTAAGAAAGATTTAGCAGTTCTTTCCTATGACGAAATTGAGGGTCAGCAGTTTGGTATAAATATCTCATTCAGTATTTCTCAAACTGCAGAAGAAAATGAAGACTCCAAAGTTTTTGTTACTGCTGAATCAGATGATGGACTTTACTATTCAAATCGTATGTATCACATCAATATGCAGATTAACTCCAACTTCAAAAACACATTTAAGGTTTTGACGCAGCAGGGTTATTATGCGGAATTC
>JAFUJN010000036.1 GCA_017468095.1 Clostridia bacterium | reverse complement strand
TGAATATTTTTATAAACATTTTCTTTGAAAGAAATGAAGATGGAACTATAGAAACAGATTTTAGTCACGAAAATGACCTTATTTGCGTAAAAACCGTGATTGATTTTGATGGGAAAATATATAACAGCGTATATGAATACCCGTTTAGAAATTCAGAAACCGACCCGAAAATAATTAAAAAAATATATAGCTGTGCTTGCACAAAAAGTTTTATAAGAGCAGCTAAAAAAATACGAAATATTGAGCTTCCTTGGGGAGTTATGAGCGGAATAAGACCTGCAAAATCTGTTAGACAGTTCAGGGAGCAGGGAAAAAGTGAAGCAGAAATCCGTGAAATTTTAAAATCTGTTTATGAAGTTTCGGAAAAAAAGATAGACCTTGCCACGAAAGTTGCAGAAAATGAGAAAAAAATACTTGCAAGAATTAAGAAAAATTCCGTAAGTTTATATATTGGAATACCATTTTGTCCGTCAAGATGTCTTTATTGTTCATTTGTTTCAACGGATGTTAAAAATAGCGGAAAATATATGGACGAGTTTTCCGACCTTTTATGCGAAGAAATTAAAAAAACAGGCGACCTTTTAAAAGAATACGGATTTTTCGTTCAAAATATTTATATTGGTGGCGGAACACCAACAACACTATCTTGCGAAAATTTAGAAAAGATTTTTAAAGCATTAAAGGAAAACATTGATTTAGAAAATTTGGACGAGTTTACTCTGGAAGCAGGAAGACCTGATACCATAACATACGAAAAAATGGAGCTTTCAAAAAAATATGGAGTAAACCGACTTAGCATAAACCCGCAGACAATGCACGATGAAACCTTAGAGAGAATTGGAAGAAAACACAGCGTAGAAATGTTTTTGGATGCATTTAAAATTGCAAGAAATGTGGGATTTTCAAATATAAATACCGATTTAATTGCAGGGCTTCCTGGTGAAAGTTTTTCAGATTTTAAAGAAAGCATTGATAAAATTTGCGAGCTTAACCCTGAAGATGTGACTGTACATTCAATGTGCGTTAAACGTGCAGCAAGGCTGAATGAAACTGGTGAAAAGCTCACCGAATACAAGGAAATGAATAAAATGCTTGATTATGCAAGCGAAAAAATGGCGGAAATTGGCAAAGAACCATACTATATGTACCGCCAGAAAAATATTTCAGGAAACCTTGAAAATGTGGGATATTCGGGTCCCGAGCATATGTCATCCTACAACATAAATATTATGGAAGAAGCCCAGACTATAATTGCACTTGGCGGTGGCGGTTCTTCAAAAATTGTTATGGGTGACAGGATTGAGAGAGTGGTTAATTTCAAAGAACCATACGAATATATAAGAAGATTTGATGAAATTTTAGATAAAAAAGAAGAATGTTTTAAATTTTTTGAAAAGGAGTGATTTTATGCAGTATCATGACGCGGCAATCCGCAGAATTATGAACGAATATGACGAATTAAGAACCATTGCTCGTGCAAAACGTGATGAGCTTGTGGAAAAAGTGCATAATGAAATTCCTGAAATTAAGAAAATTGAAGCTGATATAAACAGGCTTGGCATCGAAAATTTCGGTAATATTATAAAAAACCCTGAAAAAGCACAGGAAATAAATGCAGAATTTGAGAAAAATCTTGCTTTATTAAATGAAAAAAAGGCAGAGATTTTGAAAAATAATAACATACCTGAAGATTATGACGAAGTAAAATACACCTGCGAAAAATGTTTTGATACAGGCTATGAAGACACAAAAAAGTGCAGTTGTTTTACTCAAAAACTAATCAATTTGAGATATGATTTGTCAAATATGAAGGAAATGCTTCACGATTTCTCGGAATTTTCCTTCGATTACTACAGTAATAAAAAAGTAGAGAACCTTGGCATAACAGAACGTGAAAATATTGAGATAATTTATAAAAAAGCTGTTGAATTTTGCGAAAATGAAGATGCCAAAAACCTATTCTTCTATGGCGGATGCGGTTTTGGTAAAACATTTTTATCTTCCTGCATCGCAAAAAAGATGATGGACCAAGGAAAAACCGTTATTTATACTTCAGCTTCAGGCATTTTCTCTGATTACGAAGACTATAAGTTCGGTAAAAAGGAAAATGACGATTTTGAAATAACCCGCGATTTAATGCGTGACTCGAACCTTTTGATTTTAGACGATTTGGGTTGCGAAGTTATAAGTTCGCTTTCTTGTCAGCTTCTAAATGATATAATAAACGAGCGAATTATAACAGGCAAGAAAATGATTATAAGCACAAATATGAATATGAAGGGCATTGCTCAAAAGTATAGCGACAGAATTGCATCAAGAATTTACGAAGCTTTTGAAATATTGCACTTTGCAGGGACAGATATTAGAGTACAAAAATTACTTAAATAAAAGGGGACACAAAATGATAAAAGTAAACCCAAAAAAGAGAGAAATTACCGATACAATATGGACAGTTATTGAAACCTTTGGCTTCTCGGAAGTTGAATATAACGAAGGATTTTATGAAGATTCCAAAAAAGAGCCTGGAAAATACTACTACTTTGCAAAAAATAGTATGACTGCGGTAAATTCACAGGATAGTGGCGAAAAAGCAAAGGCGGATTTGGTGGCACTATGCGTTGAAATAGCAATGGTATGCGGAAAAGAAAACGTTACCATAAGCCTCTCGGATGAAAAACTTGCAGAGCTTTTATGCCTATTTGGGTTTGAAAACATAATAAAGCTTGAAACCGGCGAAAAATCGGCAGAGCTTCTATGCCTTGGAAAGCCTTTTGCAAAAACAAAATTTGAAGAAGATTATTATGAAATAACCCTTGATTTAAGCGAGTTTCTGGACGAAACTGCAGGTTTTGAAAGAGTACAGGCAAGCTTAATTTTTGCTGAAACGGATGCTGAAGGAATGGCATATGATATTGCCTATAACCTTAGAATGAACGGCTGTATCGTGGAGTATTACACAGGATGTGGCACTATTGATGATGCGCTTTTATACACAAAAGAAAAGGGGCTTGGCTGTATTTTGCGCGTTTATTCTGATGGAAAGCTTATGATAAATGACTTTGCAAAGAACGAAATTATAGAAACAACTGCGTCTGATTTTCTTGGTTACTATGACGATGACGAAGAAGAGGACGAGTGCGACTGCGGATGTGGCGGACATCACCATCACCACGACCATGATATGCATTAAAATAAGACATTCATTATGCCTTTTGGCGTTTTGAATGTCTTTTTAAAAGCCTTCGCCTTGAGGTAGCGTAGCGGCAAATCGGTAGTGAATAACAGTCCAGTGGACTGTTAGAGCCGATTTGTGACCGACCTGCAGGGAGACAAGGTGGGTTTTGCTTTGCAAAACACGGATGAGGTGTAGGATTTCATAGAAATCCGTTTATAAAATATAGGAGGTATAGCTATGGTAGGAATTATTGACATCGGTTCTAATACAATACGGCTTGTTATGTATGATAGCGGAAAGAAGCTATCCAATACTGCGGTTACTTCTGAAATTTTGCATGACACCGTTGACGGACACCTGACAGAAACAGGGACACAAAAACTGTGTTCTGCCATAGAATACCTTAAAAATGAAGCAAAGGGACATCCTGTTTATGCCATCGCAACCTTTGCATTCAGGGTTCTTTCAAATCAGGAAGAAGTTAAAAAAGAAATTTTTGAAAAAACAGGTGTTTTAATTGATATTTTATCGGGAAAAGATGAAGCAAAATGCGATTTTTCTGCTTTGATAAGAGAAATAGGTACTGAAAAAACAGGAATTGGCGTTGACCTTGGCGGCGGAAGTGCCCAGATTTTCACATTTGATAAGGATAATCTTTTATTCTTTGATTCATACCCAATCGGTGCTAAAAAAATAAAGAAAATATTTGTAGAAAATGTTGTTCCGACAGATGAAGAAACCGAAAAAATAAAAAAATACATAGAAAAATACGTTAAAAGGGTTGAAGGACAAAGCGAAACTATTTATATGATGGGTGGAACCGCAAAAACTGCGCTCAGGATATATAACCTTATAAAAGGGACACAAAATGTCGATTGCATAGCGGTAAATGAGCTGGAAAATTTGTTAGAATGTATAAAATCCTCAACTGGCGAAATAATAAAAGAAGTTTTTAAAAGCAGATATGATAACATTGCCTGCGGAATTATGGCAATGGATGAAATAGCAAAGCATTTAGGCGCATCAAAAATAGTTGTTCTTCCATGTGGCGTCAGAGAAGGGTATCTTGCAATGAATAAAATAGAGTAAAAAAACTCCCAAAGGATTTCCTTTGGGAGACTTTTTTTATTAAAAGAGCAAGCCGTAAGCCGGGTTCTGTATTAAACGGTCATCTATCTGTGGCCAGAAGTTACCTTATGGCTCAAGCCATCATTCGCGTTATGTGCCGAGCAGGCAAACGCAGTCGATGTTGCTTCGGATGGGGTTTACACGGGAATTCAGTTACCATCTTCCCTGTGAGCTCTTACCTCACATTTCCACACTTACCAAAACTGGCGTTTATTTTCTGTTGCACTGTCCTTGGAGTCGCCTCCACCGGCCGTTAGCCGGCATCCATGCTCTGTGAAGCCCGGACTTTCCTCACGCTACCTTTCGGTAGCCCGCGACCGTCTGACTTACTCTATCCGATATTATAATCTTTTTTTTAATTTCTGTCAAGTTCTGTCAAAAATAAGCAGATAGGCGGATAACCCTGCGGTCAAAGCCGATAGTGCCAGAATAAAAATCCCGCCCAGAATATTTTTGGAAGAGAGCGTCCAGATGCCGTATCCAAAGGTTCTTATTACTATTAAAATCGTGAGCAAAAACACAAAAATATCAGCCATTACTTCTCACTCCTAACAACAAGTCCGGTACGCCGTACCTGAAAATCTACATTGACGTCAATTTGGCAGGACGGATATTTTTCTTTCCATTTATAGTCTTCAAAAGTTTTCTGGTCTATAAAATTCCGCTTGGCATAGCTTCCAAAACCCACAATATCCGCTTTCATTTCCTTTGTTTTCGAAAGAAAACTCTCAATTTCCCTTTTTAAATCCTCGCCTGCTTCGTTTGAAAACTCGTCAAGATGCTGTTCCACCGCCATTTCAGGCGTTGAAGACGTGAAATCCGCTTCAACATACACATTTAAACTGATTTTCGGGATGTCTCCCGACGTATCCACCGTTATTTTAGGTCGCTTATTTTGCTGTTGAAGAACAGTTATAGGGTCATCAGGAGTAGGAGAAAAGTAGTAGGTAACATAACTGCTCTTATATTGACCGGTTAAAAGGTTATAAATTTCAGTTTCTATGTCCCCCATTTCGCCTATATATTTATCCATATCAAAAATTGCCATTCCCATAACCTGAATTTCTGTTTTTTCAGAGGGAATTTCCCCTGCCTGAGCGTCTTCTAACTTATATTGGTATCCGCTATCACTAAAATTATATGTCCCTACTTTCTCTGCTTTTGATGATAAGGGCAAAACCGTATTTTTTTCGCCTGAGTTTGCGAAAAAGTAGAAATCCTGACTCTTGGTTTGGGGAATAAATCCGGAAAATTCATTTTCAAAAAGCATTGTATAGTATCTTGTGGGGTTAACTTCGGTTTCGGGGTTTACCGATTCTAAAAAATCCTTAGCCGAGCTTTTGCAGACGGTAAAATACGTGTTTGGTCGGATGTCGCTGCTTCTGCCGATGGTTTCAAGAATATCTTCTATGCCGGCTTTTGCGATTTCTTCGGAAAAAACCACAACCTTTGTATGGGCAAGAGTGAAAACCTTGCTTACCACGTGGTTTGCCACATTCACGGCGGAATAGATACTTGGTGCTGTAACGGTAATATTCTTTATGCTGTCCTTGCCGCCCTTTCCGCCTTCCTGACTTGCTCCGCCACTTATGGTAACGGGATTTGCGAACTGAAGCGTAATATCATATTTCGCTTCTTCTTTCTCCGCCTTGTCTATTCCGATGGCAACAACATAGCCCAAAGAATCCGGCTCCTCTGCATCACTACAGCCAAAAAGCAGAGAAAATGAAAGCAATATAAAGGCAATTTTTAAATATTTCATCGCGGGTTATCTCCTTTTTTCTTCTGCTTCAAGGTGTAAATCAGCGGAATTATTATTGGCAAAAACAAAGCAAAGGGTGCCATAAATCTTTTAAGAATATTAGATGCGTCCAAAAGCTCCACAACCGATGACGGAATAAAGGAAATCAGCGAAAGTAGCGCCACAATGCAAGGAATCAGGGATTTTGCTGAGCGTAGCTTGAAGGCGTTTTGGAACACAAGGCACAGGATATATACATAAATTGCGGAATATAAAAGGTGTGTCAAGGTCCAGACGAACTCAAATAGTGCTTCAAATCTTTGAAAATACTCCCCTGCCTTTACCATTCGGGAAAGCTGATACGGAATGAGCAAAAATTCCGTTGAATATGGGTAAGGATATGTGAGCCCATAAGCAAGGCATATAAGAGTAAGTGAAGCACCGCTTATTAAAACCGCCTTTGTTCCGCTATTCTTTATAGTTTTTATGTCCCCAATGTAAGGGTATAGCAAATTGAGTGCCAAAAGGTCGGAAAAGCAATGCATATCCAAAATACCGGTTGCAAAAATGTTCTTAACACCAGTTCCAAAAAGCGGAAAAATGTTGTTTATATTATAGGTTGGTATCAAAAACAACACCAGGCTTCCTATAAAAAACAGGCAAAAGGGAAAAAACAATGCGTTTATGGTGGAAAGAGAATTAAATCCGCAAAGAGCACCTATTGCAACTGTTGCACCAAAGAAAATAAGGATATATTCTATCTTGGTTTTGGGAAGAAGAATTATCTTTACAGACTCCAAAAAAGTGCGCATTTCGGTGGTTGTATGAATTACAATAATAAAGGCAACAATCAGGGAAACCGCCATTTTAAGCGGTTTTTTGCCAAGACTCTCGGAAAGACCGAGAATAGATTTGTTTCCTACATACTTAAAAAATGCCAAAGAAAGCCTTAAAATAATGTATGCTAATAGGGACATATAAATTGCCTGAATCCATGCTGCATTCCCGCTGGTCTTGAACAAATATCTTGGAAAGGAAAAGGTCATTTTGGTTATTAAAAGGTTAGACATTAAAAGAGTCAGTTGCCTTTGGTTTAATCTGATTTTTGTATTCATACATTCTCCTTTCCAAAATGTGTCAATTTAGGGACATAAAAATAAAAGTAAAATAAAGTGCGAAACAAAACAAATGTTTCACGTGAAACTTTTTGTCACACAGGCTGTTATAAGAGCCTTATCGTCCCACACGCCATTTCTTGCTTATCTTGTCTTCCCTATATAGCTTTTTAGGGTTTAAATAGTCGGGACGCTTCTCAGTTTGCCATACAGGTGGCACAAATACCGCATTCTTATATAGGTTATTTCCCGGAAGTGGCGACAGAAACGGAACGCCAAAGCTTTTGGTAGATGCGATAAGAACGGAATAAATGAAAATTCCCATAGCTATGCCGAAAAAGCCAAAACTTCCGCCTAACAGAATAAAAATAATCTTCAGTATTCTGTAGCTCCAACCCAAGGAATAATCGGCGGTGGCAAAAGAGCCAATACCGGTTATAGCCACAATAATAATCATTATAGGGCTTACGATTTTGGCGCTAACGGCGGCTTGGCCCAATATCAAACCGCCCACAATGCCAAGAATTGAGCCAAGTGGCCCAGACATCCTGACACCTGCTTCCCGTATCATTTCAAAGGCAAGCTCCATTAAAAGAAGCTCTATAATGCTTGGAAAGGGCACGTTCTGGCGGGATGCACTTATGGCGTATAAAAGATAAGTTGGAAGCATTTCTTCGTGAAAAAGGGTTATTGCTATGAAAAGCCCAGGTAAAAGCACCGAAATAAATATAGAAATTAGCCGAATCAGTCGGGACATGTTGGCAAAATCGGCTCGCAAGTAGGCATCTGCTGCGGAATGAGTCATTTCATAGGCGTTGGTTGGAAGAATCAATGCTCGGGAACTGCCGTTTAAAATAATGGCAACTCTGCCTTCCGAAAGTGCTCTTGCAACTCGGTCGGGGCGCTCTGTTGCGAGAATGTGGCCTGTAATCATCATTGGCGAGTCTTCTATCATCATAGAAAGCTCTTCAACAGATATCAAATAATCCACGGAAAGGCTGTTTATTCTGCACCGAACTTCGTTTACAAGGTCGTCATTTGCCACATCGGAGATATACATAATAACGCCTGGGGTTTTTGAAACGTTACCAACCTGCATTTTTTCGCAAATAAGCTTCTCCGTTTTCAAAAATTTGCGTACCTGTGCGGAATTTCCCCGAAGCATTTCTGCAAAAGCCTCCTGCGGGCCATAGATAGATTGCTCGTTTTCAGCCTTTTGCACCGTTCTGTGAGGCCAGTTCTTAACATCAGCAGAGTACGCTTCGCCGATTCCGTCAATAAAAAGGGCGCAGTTACCAAAGTTGATGTCATCAATAATTGTATCTATTTCCTTGCTTCGCTTAACCTGACAATGACCTATTAAACTCTCAAAAACCGCATTGTTATCATAGTTTTCGTCGCCAGAGAAAAGCGGAAGCTCAAAAAGTGGCTTCATCAAAGAAGTGTCAATAAGGGCAGAATCCACCATTCCGTCATAAAAAACCAAAAACGCACCAACATCGCCGGGTAAAATTAGTTCCCGAATAACCACGTCGCTGTTTTTAGGAAAATTAAATCGTGTTTTTATTAAATCACGGTTTTCATTTATATCAGCCGACACCTGTGCCGACGGCTCATTTTCGGTTTCTTTTCTTATATCATATATAATATTGGAAGATTTATCTTCCAAATCAAAGGACTTTTTTTCTAAAGGTGGCTCAAAAACAAGAATATTTTTAATAAAATCAGCAATTTTCATTGTAAATGGTTCTCCAAAAGGGTATTTTATCCTATTTTTTACCAAAATTAAGAAAATATACAAAAAATATTGAAAATGTTTCATGTGAAACATTTACATTTCAAAAATTTGTGTTATAATAATTATAATAAGAAAAAAATTAGCAAAGGAAATGTTTTATGGGAAAGATAATAGCCGTAATCAATCAAAAAGGCGGTGTTGGAAAGACCACAACCGCAGTAAATCTTGCCGCATGCCTTGCATATAAGGGCAAAAAGGTGCTTGTTGTGGACAGCGACCCGCAAGGAAATGCCACATCAGGCCTTGGCGTATCAAAGGATACTATTGAATTTTCCTTGTATGATTGCCTTGCAGACAAGAAAAAAACAAAAGATGCCATAATAAAAACGGCGTGCCGCGGCCTTTCTATAATCCCGTCACTTCCGGAGCTTTCCGCAGCTGAAATTGAGCTTGCAAGCGAGGAAAACAGAGAGTTTTTCGTAAAAGAGGCACTAAAAGACGTGAAAAATGATTATGATTTCATAATTATTGATGCTCCGCCTGCCCTTGGAATGCTTACAATCAACATTATGACAGCGGCAGACAGCATTTTAATCCCGATTCAATGCGAATATTACGCTTTGGAGGGGCTTTCACAGCTTATAAACTCTGTAAAGAGTATAAAGAAATCACTAAATACCAAGCTTGAGATTGAGGGAATCTGCGCTACTATGTATGACAGCAGAACAAACCTTTCCGAGCAGGTATTAAATGAAGTTAAAAAGCATTTTCCGGACAAGGTGTTTTCGTCACCTATTCCGCGTAATGTCAGGCTTTCCGAGGCTCCGAGCTACGGCCAGCCTATAATAAAATATGATATTACTTCAAAAGGTGCAGAAGCATATTTTGCACTTTCAAGAGAAATAATTTCAAATAATAAGGAGTGGTTAAATGGCTAAAAAAGGCTTAGGTA
>JAFUJN010000035.1 GCA_017468095.1 Clostridia bacterium | reverse complement strand
TTCTGTAAGAATACGGAACATCCATTGAATCCTACATGCATGCCGAATGTGCAAGATATTCGGATGTGACCTTTCCGTTATTCTCAAAGAGTTTTTCGGGATTTTTAAGGAATTTCTTTAAAGATGTCATTTCAGGATATCCCATTTTCCCAATCTCGCTCATGAACTTGCAAGGCGCATCTTTATAAAAGCTATCCTTAAACGGCAGGTTGCTCCAAAGATGTTCTTCGGTTGTTGGAAGCTTTGTTTTAAATGCCAATGGGCTCAGGTATGGCGAGCTTGGAAGATATGGAGTTTCAGGGTCTAAATAATCAATAACTTCAGGAATAAGCTCACGTGTCAAGCGGTTCTTGTTAGGGTCAGCTCTTCCTGCGTCAAGGAACTTATAAATCAAATCCCCTTCATTATCACCCGACCAAAGCATTAGGCTTGGGTGATTGCGAAGCCTTTTAACCTGAAATTCAAGCTCGTGCTTTACATTCTTTCTGAATTCATCATCGTTTGGATAAATGGCACAGGCAAAGGAGAAATCCTGCCATACCATAATTCCGTATCTGTCACAGAAATCATAAAATTTGTCATTTTCATACACGTTTCCGCCCCAGCATCTTACCATATTGCAGTTTGATTCCCAAAGGAACGAAAGTGCCGTTTCTAAGCGGTCTTCATCGTCAGCATGGAATGCATCAAGGGGTACCCAGTTTGTACCAAGAGCAAAAATACGCTTTCCGTTTACTACAAAGCAGAAGTCGCCCTTTCCATTTTCGTCCACAACTTCGGTGTTTTCAAGGGAAATTATGCGGAAACCAACATTCTCAGTTTTTGAATCTATAACCTGACCATTGTATTTTAGCTCAACGGTTACATCATACACATTTGGCTCACCTGCAAATCTCGGCCACCAAAGTTTCATATTTTCGCCGTGAACGAAAACCTGCTGACAGGTATGCCAAAGGTCTTCTTCGTGAGAAAATTCGCTTGCACCGCATTTTCCGTAAATTCTTACGGAATAGCCTTTTAAAAGGTCACTTTCAATATGGGCATTAACCTTACAGGAGAAATCAACGATGCCTTTATCCGCATCAATATTTCCCATACAAAAATATGTATCAACAATATATTCCGCCTTTTCCTTGCGGATTTCAACGGCTTTCCAAAGACCCGAGGTCACAATTCTCGGCATAATATCCCAGCCGAAAGAGTGTGCCGGTTTTCTTATTGGAACACCGGGGTATGCGCTTTTAAAGCTACGTTCCACAGGAGATAAAAGATGCTTTCTTGATTCAATACAAGCAGGGATAATATGAAATATAACTTCATTCTTGCCTTTTTTAAGATAGTCTTTCACGTCATACTCCAAAAACATATTTTCAGTTTTTAGTGCCAGATTTCCGTTTATATAAATCTCGGCGATTGTGTCTATGCCACCAAAATGAAGATATGATTTTTCGTCATTCAGCTTAAACTCTGCAAAGTACCATACGTGAGTGCTTTCAAGCTCCTGAATTTTTAAGACATTCGTTCCGAAATATAAATCGTCCTTATTTTTTATTCCCGCCATCTTGCCGGCATTTATGTAGTCCATCTGGAAACTTCCCGGAACTGTCGCCGGAATTATGTCAAACTTTGATTTTTTAATTTTCTTAATTGTGTTAAGTGTAACATTTCTGGACTCGGAGTTCTTTGCATAACATAATTTCCAATCCATAGTTTTTATCTCCTTTAAAACTGTGAGTTTTATACTATATATTGTACCATATCCGACATCGCTTTTCAAGAAAATATCAAAATAAAAAAAGCAAACTGCTATTTTTTTGCAGTTTGCGTTATTTTATATTTCTTCGCTCCTTTTCACTATAACAAATTCACTGCCGATTGCTACCACTCTCTCCCATGGTACAGTAACATTTTTGCTTGGTGATAAAATCCCCAAAATCCCCTTTTGGGGAATAGTAACCGAGCGGATTTTTCCCGTCTCAAAATCAATATCCATATCCCGTATAAACCCAACCGCTTCGGCGGTATCTACATCTATAACCCGTTTTTGCCTTAAATCAAAATTCTTCAGCACAAAATCACCTCTATAAACTATGTATGATTATTTGCATTTTTTTAGAATATATGTTATACTGTTATTAAGGATTTTTATACATAGGAGTTTACTATGAAAGAAATAGAGTTTAAAATCAGTTTTGATATAAGCGCAGCGGGCACAGGCACAAGTATGCGTCTTGGCGATATTGACGGCGACGGCAGAATGGAAATCATCTTGGCAAAGCCGGCACCAAGCACCGACACGAGATATTTTCCACATCAGGTAGCCGCTATCAGCGCATATTCCATAGACGGCAATATGCTTTGGCAGATTGGAGATATTTCAGGTGACGAAAAAGCATACGGCGAAGATTTGCCTATACAGATTTATGACATAGACAAGGATGGCAAAAACGAAGTTATCGTTGTAATGGATGGAAGTCTTTTAGTTCTTGACGGAAAAACTGCAGAAATCAAAAAGCAGATTTCACTTCCTGACAAAAACATCGGCGGAGCTATCCTAATCTCCGACCTTGAAGGTACAGGCTATGCACAGAATATTATCCTTAAAAACAAGTTCAGCCATATCTGGGCACTTGATGTTAACCTTAATATCCTTTGGGATGCTGAAGGGAATATCGGTCTTAGCCCGACAGCCTATGACCTAAACGGCGATGGCAAGGACGAAATTATAGCAGGTTATAATGTTTTCTCATCCCAAGGTGAGCTTTTATGGAAAATAGATTGTCCGGACCACGCGGCTTCAAGCTTGGTTGAGTGCCTTTACAAAAAGGATGAACCTGTTGTTATCGTATACGGCCCTGTTATTCGTGCATACACAAAGGACGGCGAATTTTTATGGGAAATTCCCGAAAGTGCTAAAAACATTGTTGTGGGCAAATTCCGTGACAACATTGATGATTTGGATATTCTTGTTTTAGACAGTATGTCCCTATTTGATAATAAGGGAAACTTCTTATACCAGAAAAATGAAACGGTCTATCTTCCAACACCTGTTTCAAACTTTGATGGTACAGGCAAGCTTTATATTGCAGGTCACAAACAGGAAGACGTTTTAACTACCATTTATGACGGCTATATGCGTGGCGTATATACCCTGCCAACCTTTGGTAATATTGCAAGCGGAGATATTTTAGGTGACGGAAAATCTCAGGTTATGATTTATAACGATGAAGTTATTGATGTTTACAGCGAAAGCGAAACAGATTTTACTGAACCTGTAAGACCATATTCCCGTCCACAATCAAAGCAATATTATAACGTTTCGGTATACAACACAGTTCCACAGTCACAGATTTCATCGGGTCTTGTGGTGGACGATTTTGCTTCCCAGAACATTGTAAAATGGGCAAACACATATTCATCAATAAATATGTATAACAGCTTTGCAAAGGTTACTCGTTCAGAGTTTGTGCTCCTTTTGGCAACACTACTTTCCTTAAAGGAAGAATTTACAGAGAACTTTGCCGATGTTTCAAAGGATGAGGCATACTATGACGCTGTTGGAACATTTAAGGCACTTGGGGTTATATATTCCGAGGATAATCTTTTCTCACCTGATGGCACTATGACCGTGGCTTCTGCCAACGATATCCTTGATAGGCTTAGCATTCCTATAAACTTTAATTTTGACGAAAGATATGAACTGTCAAAACAGGATATGGCAAAGCTTATACTTACTATAACAACTACAGATTAATTAAAAAAAAGAGGCCAAGTAGCCTCTTTTTTATTCTGTGATAATCTCCGGTTTCGGTGTTTCCTTTACAAATAATCCGCTTATGTCAGTATCGCCGAACTTTTCTGTCTTTTTGCCGTCTATTAAAAATTGCACGCTATCCACGTTGTTAAGTCCTGTAAGGGATTTTACAACGGAATCCACAACCAATTTGCTCTTTCCTGAAGATGCCGCATTCTTTTCTAAAAATCCATCTTTAAAGTTCACGTAACAAATTCTGTCGGTTGTTTCTACCGATAGAACTTTTGTGTCAGACGCCAAAAGTCTTTCATTGCCCTTTATTTTCGGGCCTTTTATAAGTTCGCTTACAATATACTGCTCAACCGGTTTGGTATCCACGATATTGATTTTGCGGTATTCCATCACCAGTTCGATTTTTTCGGCGTTAGTAAAGTAAAGGCGTACACCTGTTGCTGTGTCTTCATCAGATTCGGTGTTGATATAATCGCCTGTTACAAATCCCAATTCCAAGCCGTCGCTACCCTTTATTCCTTTGCCGTTTTCTGTTACATGAATATTCTTTACTTCGAAAAATCGTGAGAATGTTTTAATAACAGCATAGGTGCACATAAGGTTATCTTCAGGATATTCCCTTGAAAAGTCTACCGTAAGGTTGCCGTCAACAAAATTGACGTAGTTAAGCTTTACATCCTTATTCATTATCGGCAGATACTTTTTTTCTGTCGGCCCGTCAATAAGTGCCTTTGCAACCTTTTCATAAAGTTCCGTATCGCTTACAGCCACAATTTCTGTTTCCACAGGAGTTATGGTGTATCCGCTTTCATCAAAGAAATAAAGATTCACTTCTTTTTGTGTGCTGTTATCACTGCCACCTGCCAATGCAAATATGGCTACGCCCAAAAGAATAAGCAAAACTGCTATAATGATATGCTTTTTATTGGTCATATTCCGGCACCTCCCTCTTCTACGTTATAGGGAACGCTTATCATAAACACGCTTCCGCCATCAGGCGCATCTTCAACCTTGATCGCTCCGCCGTGAAGAACCACAGCTTCCTTTGCAATGGCAAGGCCTAAACCTGTTCCGCCTGTATCTCTTGCACGGGAATCGTCAAGACGGTAGAAACGTTCAAAAATCTTGTCCTTGTTTTCGTCCGGAATACCAGGCCCGTTATCTTCTATTTTAACAAGCACATTCTTGCCTAAAAGTTCAAGACCCAATTTCACGTGTCCGCCTTCAGGTGTGTATTTTATAGCATTATCAACTATATTGTAGATTGCTTCCCATATCTTGTCATAGTCAAGAAGCATTGGTGCTAATGCTTCCACGGAGTAATCAGAATAAAGCGCAATATTTTTTGCTTCAGCATTAGGTGAAAGCTTTCTTATAATGGCATTTAACATAACAACAAAGTCAACAGGTGTTGCTGATAAGTTGTTCTGATTTGAGTCCATTTTTGTAAGGGTCAAAAGACGCTCAACGATACGTGTTAAGCGGTCAACTTCGTCGCTTAAGTCACCCAAAAAGTCCTGTACCATTTCAAAGTTAGTGTTATCTGCTGTTACGATACTGTCGCAGATAAGCTTTATTGTAGCAAGGGGAGTTTTAAGCTCGTGAGAAACGTCGGACACGAACTTTTTACGGTTCTGTTCATATTCGTCAAGCTCTGTTGACATATAATTTAGTGCCTTTGCCATTTCAACAAGCTCCAAAGGGCCCTTTTCCTTTGCCTTTACGTTAAAGTTACCTTTTGAAAATTCCTTTGAAACGGAAATAAAGTTATCAATAGGCGCAGTTGTCATAAGGGACAAGCCAAGGCTAAGCATGGCCACTAAAATACTTATGATAATTCCAAAAACAACAAGGTTGTTTCGAATACCTGCAATAGTCATATCAATATCATATAATGACTCTACAAGATATACTGCACCCACCGTTTTTCCATTATCTATAAGCGGAACTGCAACCGACATT
>JAFUJN010000034.1 GCA_017468095.1 Clostridia bacterium | reverse complement strand
CGAAAACGGAAAAGTTACAGCGGAAGATGTGGAAAAAGCTATCTGCGATAACACAATTTTGGTGTCCGTAATGACAGCAAACAACGAAATAGGAACAATCGAGCCAATCGCCGAAATAGCAAAGGTTTGCCGTGAACATAAGGTAATTTTCCATACCGATGCTGTTCAGGCAATAGG
The DNA here is from genome assembly GCA_017468095.1 of Clostridia bacterium. Taxonomy (GTDB): domain Bacteria; phylum Bacillota; class Clostridia; order UBA1381; family UBA1381; genus UBA1738. The sequence goes on along the minus strand of JAFUJN010000034.1, from coordinate 4,865 downwards.
ACATATGAAGATAAACGTTGAAGAATTGGGCGTTGATATGCTTTCTTTATCTGCGCACAAGTTCCACGGACCAAAGGGCGTTGGTGCGCTTTATATCCGAAACGGCGTTAGAATCGATAACCTGATTCACGGCGGTGGACAGGAACGTGGCAAGCGTGCCGCAACAGAAAATTTGGCAGGAATTGCAGGACTTGCAAAAGCATTAGAACTTGCAAATACAGACCTTGACAAGAAGATTAGCCGTATGAAAGAGCTTCGAGATAAGCTTATAAAAGGAATTTCAGAGAATGTTCCATACTGCAAGCTAAACGGCCCTGTTGACGAAACAAGACTTTGCAATAACGTAAACTTCTCATTCCGTTATATTGAAGGCGAATCAATACTAATGATGCTTGATATGAAAGGCATTGCAGCATCCTCCGGAAGTGCTTGTGCATCAGGCTCGCTTGATCCATCACACGTGCTACTTGCCATCGGGCTTCCGCACGAGATTGCTCACGGTTCACTACGCCTAAGCGTTGGCGAAGATACAACAGATAGAGAAGTTGATTATGTAATCGAAACAATACCACCGATTATTGAAAGACTTCGAATGATGTCACCTTTATATGAAGAAGTATTGAAAGGAGAGAACTAATATGTATTCAGAAAAAGTTATGGACCACTTCGCAAATCCGCGAAATGTTGGTGAAATAGAAAATGCAAACGCCGTTGGTCAGGTTGGAAACGCAAAATGCGGCGATATTATGAAAATCTATATGGATATAGATGAAAATGAAGTTATAAAGGACGTAAAGTTCAAGACCTTTGGTTGCGGAGCGGCTATTGCAACAAGCTCAATGGCAACAGAAATGGTTAAGGGAAAGACTGTTGAAGAAGCACTTCAGCTTACAAACAAGGCAGTTATGGAAGCATTGGACGGACTTCCACCAGAAAAGGTTCACTGCTCAGTTTTGGCAGAAGAGGCAATCAAGGCTGCAGTTGACAACTACCGTGGTGTAGAGAAAAAGTGTTCAGGTTCATGCCCAAACTGCGCAACCTGCGGTAAATGATAATAGAAAATCCGTATTCCCCAAAAAGAGTACGGATTTTTTTAAAATCAGGGAATATACATTTAGGGTAGTAAAATTTGGAGGTAAGGTAAATGACAGAGCTTTTACTTCGATTGTTTGTTAAAAACTATAAAAATCCCACAAATCCAAAAGTACATCTTGCAATAGGAAGACTTGCAGGAACGGTGGGGATTTTTTGCAATGCCCTATTGTCGCTTGTAAAGATGTTTGCAGGAATATTAAGCGGTTCGGTGTCAATCATAGCGGATGGAATGAATAACCTGTCCGACACAATGTCATCGGTAATAACCCTTCTGGGCTTCAGAATGGCAAATAAGCCTGCAGATAAGGACCACCCTTATGGCCATGCAAGATATGAGTACCTGTCAGGACTTTTGGTTGCTATATTTGTAATCATAGTAGGCGTGGAACTTATAAAATCATCTGTGGAAAAAATCATTTCACCGTCATTGGTAGACTTTTCTGCACTTACTTTAGGTATTTTGGTTGTTTCAATACTGCTAAAAGTTTGGATGACTTTGTTTTATAAGGGACTTGGAAAAAGAATCAAGTCCCAGACCTTAAAGGCAGCGGCTTTAGACAGCCGAAATGACGTTATTGCAACTATTGCGGTTTTGATTGGTGCAATAATTGAGAGAACATACAGCGTAAACGTGGACGGCTATATGGGTCTTTTGGTTGCAATATTTATTCTTGTTTCAGGGATAAAAGCAGTAGGAGAGACCATATCGCCAATCCTTGGCAAAAGAGCGGATGCAGAGCTTGTAGAAGCGATTACACAGCTGGTACTGGGTCACGATAAGATACTTGGCGTTCACGATATTCTGGTTCACGATTACGGCCCTGGCCAATGCTTTGCATCGCTTCACGCAGAGCTTTCCGCAGAGGAAGACCCGATAATTTGCCACGATATAATTGACGATATTGAATGTGATGCTTATGATGAACTTAACGTAAGGCTTGTAATTCATTATGACCCTGTGGAAGTTAACAATGCAGAGCGCAAACAGATGGAGAAAGCTATAGGGGAGATACTTGAAAATATAAGCCCTGACCTTTCTTTCCACGATTTTCGAATTGTACGAAGTGCAAAACAAACCAAGCTGGTATTTGACCTTGCGGTGCCGTATTCTATGGAGATGCAGGCAAAGGAAATCAAGGACAGAATTGACGATGCAGTAAAGGAAAAAGACCCTGAATATACAACATTTATCAGGTTTGATGAAAAGGCATAGAAAAATGGAATTTAAGATTTTAACAGATACAAATGATGAAATAAAAAAGCTACGATACGATACCTTTGTGGTGGAACGAAATGTTCCGGAAGAACTTGAGTTTGACGGTAAGGATAACGAGTTTTTGCACTTCACCCTTTGGGAAGATGAAAACATAATTGCCTGTCTTCGTGCAAATGAAAACGGCGACCTTTTGCATATGGGAAGATTTGCCGTAAAAAAAGAGCTTAGAAAGAACGGCTACGGAAAAATCCTTATGGAAAAGCTCACAGAATATGCAAAGGAAAAGGGCTATGCGGGTATTGAACTCAGCGCAGTAGAAACTGCAGTAGGGTTTTATGAAAAACAAGGCTTTTTACCAATCGGCGATTATTACCTTGAAACAGGAGTGCCACATATTTATATGAAAAAAGAATTCACCAGATAAGGTGAATTTTTTTGTATAAGAAATATGCTCATTAAAAGCCATCTTCTTGAGTAAACGCTAATTTAATCAAGTTTTGAAAAAACAATCCTCCCGTCACACTTCGTGTGCCACCCTCCTTTACACAAGGAGGGCTTAATGGCGCGGTTTTTAAGGCTCCCTTGTGTAAAGGGTAGCGAAGCGGCAACGAGGGAGTGAATGACAATCCGGTGGATTGTCAGAGCTGAGGTGTGACCGAGCCACAGCGAGATCTCCGCCAAAGGCGGTGAGGGATTGTAAATACAATTAAGGCAATTTTCCCCGAAGTAATAGTACAAATATTTTCCTTGAAAAACAAATTTATATGTGCTATACTAATATCGCGAAACCAATTTAATATGTTATACAGTGTTGAGGTATATTTTCTTTTGGAATAATATGCTTATTTCTACATACAATCATTTTAGAATCTGTTAAAAATGCAAATTCCATTTATGATTGTATGTATATATCTCATACTGTATAAATTGGTTTCGCGACTGTCGGAGTTTGCGTTTTTTATGCGTCTGCTTCGGCGGGCGCATTTTTTAATTTTAGGGAGGAATAACAACTAATGAAAAAACGAATTTTGGCGATGTTATTAGCTTTATCAACAATTCTATCTGTATTGAATTTTAGTACTGTTGCCTATGCTGTATCAATCAATGACTCTTCTGCTTTTATAAAGCAATCTCCTAGCCATTGCACACATGCATCCGCAGTCAATATGTTAAGAAGAAGAGCTATTATAGATGGGCTTTCAAATTGGAACAGCATAACCGAAAGTTCTACAAGCTCTGCGCTATGGGCAGGTGGCTTGTATAATTCCTTTACATATTCAGGTATGTCTGCATCTGTGTATTCGTTAAGTGGCGATAAGAAGGCTACTTTGATTTCTGAACTTGCTAACCATCCGGAAGGAATTGTTATATATCATACAGGGTCTGACCAACACGCAGTTTTACTTACAAGTTATGATTCATCAACAGACACCTTTTACTGCTTTGACCCGATTCCAAGCAAACCCAATTATATTATTCCGTTAACAAGTGCATATTTGCCTGGTTCAACACAATCTGCAAAAATATCATCATTACATTACTATTGGAAATTGACAAACAAAAGCGGATATCCCTATGTTGACCTTGGGACAAATTTTTTTGGAGTAATTCTTAATACAGCCTGTTGGAAACCGATTGAGTGTGGTAGTGATGGCATTGTTAGGTTGCAAGCGGAAACGGGAAAATCAAATCAGGTCTGGTATTTTGTAAGGCAAAGTGATGGCAGTTATGTTATAAATTCAGCATCCAATGGTAAGGCTTTGGAAATGTATAATGGTATTACTACTAATGGCACAGCAGTACAAGTGCATGATGCTGATTGGGGTGGGAATTACCAAAGGTGGTATATATATCCACAAGGTAGTGGATATATCATAAAATCAAAACATTATCAAGAATTAAATAAAGTTCTTGATTTAAATGGCGGAAGTACAGTTAATGGAAATGTGATTGACACATATACTCAAAACAATACTGCAGCACAGATTTGGTCAATTTACAAGGCTGATGATGTTCAACTAAAAGCTCCGACTTTATCAGTTACCGCAGGAAAATCGGCGACAAACACAAAGTTTTCGTGGAGTCAAGTCTATGGAGAAACCTATTACATACTCAATATAAAAAAGAATGGTTCGACGTACAAAAACATTGAAGGTATTTATGACACATCATACTCTATCAATCTACCTTCAGGTTCGTATACGGCAACCGTACAAGCAGCAAACTATTATCATGGAAAGACAAGTACATCAGTTTCGTTTACAGTAACGGATTCAACATACACCGTCACATTAAATAACCAAAGTCCAACAACCTGTGGAACAACATCCGTTACCGCAACTTATGGCTTGGCAATGCCAAAAATAACAGTACCCACGAAAACAGGGCACACCTTTGGTGGCTACTACACAGGAACAAATGGAAGTGGCACGCAGTATTACAAAGCAGACGGAACAAGTGCAAGGAATTGGGACAAAACCGCCATAACAACATTATATGCAAAGTGGACTCCAAATAAATACACAGTAACATTTAAAAATCACGATGGAACTGT
>JAFUJN010000033.1 GCA_017468095.1 Clostridia bacterium | reverse complement strand
TAATTTGCACCATACTGGCTCATTCCAACCCCATGGCCATAGCCTGTAACGTCAAAAACCACTTTATCTCCCGAAATTTCTATAGTGGCATTGGTTGAGCGAAGACCGTAAATACTCCGTAGTTTTGTGCCGTGGATTCGCACACCGCCAACCTTAACTTCCGTTATTCCACCTGCATCGCTTCGTTTTATTCCGTCTATTATGCCCTTTGAAAAATCAACATCGGGGATATTTTCTTCTGCAATTTTTTTGAACTCCGAAAGACTTATTTCCTTTTGAGATTTATACTTTGGCGATTCCTTATCTCCGGGGCTATCCACCGACACAAGATAGGGTTTGTCCCCGCCCCAAACGTCCTTTGAGGCTTCGGTTTTTCCCGATGACGTTGAATGGAACACCGCCGATATAACTTCGCCGTTATAGGTTATTATCTGCCCTTGGGTTTCTGTAACCGCCTGTGCAATTTTTGCCCAGTTTTTATCCGCATCCGCTCCCCAAAGTTCTCTGCGTTTGCTTTCCGAAATCCAAGCCTTGCAATGAGTAGAATCGGTGCAAATTTCCGCTCCCTTATGCTCTTGTGGTGTTCCCGAAACCTTATATGCATTTCGACGTGATTCAAGGTAACTTCTTGCTGCAACTGCCTGTGCCTTTAGGGCTTCCAGCTCAAAATCCGCCGGCATTTCCGCCGAAACCACTTCCTTTAAATACTGGCTTTTGCTCATCTCTTGCACCCTGTCTTCGTCCTTTATATACACGGTCAAGGTTTCTTCTGCTTCGGGCTTCGGCTTTTCATATTTCCCGTTTTTGATATATGTAAAAAGCGGTATCAGTACTGTTACCAAAAGCACCGCCACAATTATTACAATTATTTTCTTCATAAAAAAATCACCCCGTTATCTATATGTTAGCAGGGTGATTTATATTCTATATTCTCTTTGCAAGTTTTTCTGTGTTTTCGCGTCTGAACTCTTCAAATCTGTCTTCTTCAATGGCCTTTCTTATTCTTGCCATAAGCTCATTGTAGAAATACAGGTTATGCATAACTGCAAGGCGCATTCCAAGAATTTCCTTGGCTTTGAAAAGGTGACGGATATATGCCCTTGAGTAATTCCTGCAAACAGGACAGTTGCATTCTTCGTCAATCGGACGCATATCCCGTTCATAGCACTGATTCATAAGGTTCATTGTGCCGTGACGGGTGAAAATGAAGCCGTGACGTGCATTTCGTGACGGCATAACGCAGTCAAAGAAGTCAATTCCACGTGCAACGCCTTCGATAATGTTTGACGGCGTTCCAACACCCATTAAATATCTCGGCTTATCCTCCGGTGCGTGTGGAAGAGTTACGTCCAGAATATGATACATCTCTTCATGGCTCTCACCAACGGCAAGTCCGCCGATGGCATAACCAGGAAGGTCAAGCTTTGCGATTTCTTTCATATGCCATATTCTAAGCTCGTCTATAATACCGCCTTGATTTATACCGAAAAGCATCTGCTCTTTATTTATTGTGGTATCAAGACTGTTTAGTCTTGCCATTTCCGCTTTGCAACGCTCAAGCCAACGAAGTGTTCGCTCACAGGATTTTTTAACATAGTCATAAGGTGCCGGATTTTCCACGCACTCATCAAATGCCATAGCGATTGTTGAAGCCAAATTTGACTGAATTTGCATACTTTCTTCTGGTCCCATAAAGATGCGTTTTCCGTCAATGTGAGAGTTGAAAGTAACGCCCTCTTCTGTTATCTTGCGAAGTTTTGCAAGGGAAAACACCTGAAATCCACCGCTATCGGTCAAAATCGGGCCATCCCATCTCATAAACTTATGAAGTCCGCCAAGGTCATGAATAACCTTGTCACCTGGTCTTAGGTGCAAATGATAGGTGTTTGAAAGCTCAATCTGGCACCCGATTTGTTTTAGGTCTTCTGCGGAAAGTCCGCCTTTTATGGCAGCAAGGGTTCCAACATTCTGGAAAACCGGCGTCTGCACAGTACCGTGAACTGTTGTAAATTCGCCACGTCTTGCAAGACCATTTGTGTGTAAAATTTTAAACATATTTTTCTCCTAATGAATAAACATAGCATCGCCGAAGCTGAAGAAACGGTATTTTTCCTGTACCGCTTCGTTATAGGCTCTTAAAACATTTTCTCTTCCCGCAAGAGCCGACACAAGCATAATTAGTGTGGACTCAGGAAGATGGAAATTTGTAATTAACGCATCTATTACATTAAAATTCTTTCCTGGGTATATGAAAATATCCGTCCAGCCTGTCTGTTCTTTTAAAGGTAATCCCGAAAGGCCTGCCGTTTCAAGTGTTCTTGTGGCGGTTGTTCCAACAGAAATTACACGTCCACCATTTTTCTTGGTTTCGTTTACAAGGTCTGCCGTTTCCTGTGGCAGAATATAGAACTCGGAATGCATTTTATGCTCCAAAATGTCATCAGCTTTTACAGGACGGAATGTTCCAAGTCCCACGTGAAGTGTTACATATCCTATTTTAACGCCCTTTTTCTCAATTTTTTCCATAAGCTCACGGGTAAAGTGAAGTCCCGCAGTTGGCGCTGCGGCAGAGCCTGCGCATTTTGCGTAAACTGTCTGGTATCTTTCTTTATCTTCAAGCTTTTTTGTTATATAGTGCGGAAGTGGCATTTCGCCAAGGCGATCAAGCACTTCTTCAAAAATTCCTTCATAGTAAAACTTTACAAGACGGTTTCCGTCGTTTACTACCTCTAAAATTTCCATTGTAAGCTCGCCATCACCGAAAATTACCCGTGTTCCGGCTTTTGCGCGTCTACCAGGCTTTAGTATAACTTCCCACACGTCATTTTCCTGTCTGTGCAAAAGAAGTATCTCAATATTTGCGCCTGTTCCCTCTTTCACGCCATAAAGTCTTGCGGGAATAACCCTTGTATCATTAAGGATTAAACAGTCGCCGGCATTTAGCATATCAACAATATCATAAAAATGCTTATGCTCTGTTTTTCCGCTTATCTTATCAAGACACATAAGTCTTGAACTTTGCCTGTCCAAAAGCGGGTCTTGGGCAATCAGTTCTTGTGGTAAGTCATAATAAAAATCTGTTCTTTTCATTATTTTTCCTTTTCTTCTGGTATTTCTATTTCTTCGTGCATTGAAATTATACCTCTTGCAATACCGGCTGCAAGCTTGTCCTGATAGTCTTCGTCTATCATAAGCTCAAGCTCTACAGGATTGTTCATAAAACCAATCTCAATTAGAGCCGATGGCATTCTACATTTTCTGTTTACTAAAAGATTTCCTGATTTAACACCACGGCCAAATGCATCGGTAGATTCGACTACACAATCCAAAATTTCTTCCGCCAGCTCTTTACTTGTAATTCCAAGCTCGTCATCATTATTTTGTGTGCTGTAATATACTTCTATTCCCTTTGCACCGGTAACAGGTGAAACTGTAGAATTCAAATGTATACTTACGAAGATTACCGCTCCTTCTTCATTTGCAAGCTCAGGGCGAGAATCCAAAGTCGGATAGGTATCTCCCTCTCTTGTTAAAATCACTTCTATTCCGTTATCTTCAAGGTTTTCCTTTACCTTTTTGGTAACAGCTAGCGCAATATCCTTTTCGTCTATCTTCTCACCATTTCCGGCTTCCATAGTGGCAATAAGCTTTTCGTCGTTTTCTAAAGCATCCAAATATGCCGCCTTTTCTTCCTCTGTCATAAGATAACCGCTGGCACCAGGGTCATATCCGCCGTGACCTGCGTCAAGAACAACAATCTTTCTTGTGTCGTAATACATAGGCGTTGGTGTTGGTGACGGTGATGCTGATTCTGAAGGATCTATGGTAGCTCCCGGTGACGGCTTTGGTGTTGTGGTTGGTTTTGGTGTATTCGTTGGTTCAGGAATTTCCAAATCCACATCTTCATCAGCTGTCAGTTTAAATGTTATAGTCTTATTGTCTGAAGAAAGTGATACAGCGTATTTTTCCACATTCTCAGTATCTATGGCTACACGTGTGTATTCATCGTGCTGACCTATTCTGATTGCCTTCATAATGCAATCTTCATCAATTTCTGTTCTGGTTGCCAAAGTATTCTGTGCACCAAAAATATCCGCATACAAAGTTCCTGATGATGTTAAAACAGCCTTTGATATACTGTCTACGCTGGAGCTTGCAGTAATTTTCACGGTTATCATATCATCATCTATATCATAGCTCAATTTTGTAAGCTTTGCTGTTAGTTTTATTGGTTCGCTACTACCTGTCGGTGTAGGTGTTTTAGTTGGAGTTGGTGTTACTGTTGGCTTTGGTGTTGCCGTAGGGTTCGCTGTTGGGCGAGTGGACTTTTTTTCGCTAACACTTATTATCTTGTTTTCTCCATCATATCCCACATCAAGGCCTATGTTTTCTGAAATAAATCTGATAGGCACCATTGTCTTCGGAAATTCTCCCCATTTTCCGATAAGCTTTGCGCCAACGCCATCAGGTATGTTTTTTGCAAGTCCGTTAACTATTGCGGTCTTTGCACCGATAGTCAGTTTAACTGTTGTATTTTTGTAATATACTCTTACGGTATTATCACTTGCAACATAAGTAACAGTAGCTCCTAAAGCCTCAAAAACTTCACGGACAGGAACTACGGCACGGTCATTAAAGATAATCGGGTTTAGTGGCAGGTCCTCAAGAGTTTTTCCATTGATTACCAAAGAATACACGTCACCCGTGTAGTTGTGTATGCCTCCATCATATTCCAAAAGGAGCGATTCGGCAAAAACAGTATTTATAAAAAAGCAGTATAGTAAAACCAATGTTACCGCTATTTTTTTCATTAAAGTTTCCTCCCTTATTATTCAGGACAAGGCACCCCAAAATGCTCATATCCTGCTTGCGTCACAATCCTTCCCCTTGGTGTTCTCGCAATAAAGCCGAGCTGCATTAAATATGGCTCGTAAACATCTTCTATTGTATTTGGCTCTTCGCCTATTGTGGCAGCCAAGGTATCAAGGCCCACAGGCCCGCCACCGAAATTCTTTATCATTGTCATGATCATCTTGTTGTCAATATTATCAAGGCCCTTTTCATCAATCTCCATCTGAAGAAGTGAGGCTGCCGCGATTTCTTTTGTAATCTTGCCGTCAAACTTCACCTGTGCAAAATCTCGCACACGCTTTAAAAGACGGTTTGCAATTCTTGGCGTTCCACGTGAACGGCTGGCAATTTCTTCTGCACCACCGTCATCAATTTCCACATTCAAAATACCTGCTGAACGCTTTACAATTCGCTTTAGTTCTTCCGGCTTATAAAGCTCAAGCCTTGCTAAAACTCCAAAACGGTCACGAAGGGGTGCTGTTAAAAGTCCCGCTCTTGTTGTTGCACCGATAAGAGTGAACTTTGGAAGATCAAGACGGATTGATTTTGCAGAAGGGCCTTTACCGATTATGATATCAAGGGCATAGTCCTCCATAGCAGGATATAAAATCTCCTCAACAGTTCTTGACATACGGTGTATTTCGTCAATGAAAAGTATGTCATTCTGTGAAAGATTTGTAAGTATTGCAGCCAAATCTCCTGCCTTTTCAATAGCAGGTCCGCTGGTAATTCTGATATTAACTCCCATCTCGTTGGAAATAATTCCGGCAAGAGTTGTTTTTCCAAGTCCCGGCGGTCCATATAAAAGAACGTGGTCTAAAGACTCCCGTCTTTCCTTTGCCGCATTTATATACACCTTTAAGTTTTCCTTAACCTTTTCCTGACCAACATAGTCCTCAAGCTGTCTTGGGCGAAGACCCACCTCAATATCCGCATCCTCGTCAAGAAAATCTCCGGTTACTATTCTTTCGTTATCGTCAAATATCATAAATTCACTCTCCTTTTTAAGAGACTACATCAGCAGCATAAGCGCACGTTTTACAATTTCTTCAACCCCTAATGTCGGGTCCACCTTTGAAACTGCCGTTTTTGCCTCGTTTTGAGAATATCCCAAAACAGTAAGGGCACTTACTGCTTCAAGTGCCGCCGTATCAAGTGTAGCTTCTCGGCTTACAACTTCATCCGGCACAATTTCGGAATTCTTAAGCTTGTCCTTAAGCTCTAGTATTACTCTCTGCGCCATTTTTGCACCAACGCCAACCGCCTTTGTAAGGGATTTAGCGTCTCCTGTCATTACAGCAAGCACAAGCTGATTTGGTGATAGGGTTGACAGTATTGCAAGGGCAGCTTTCGGGCCTACGCCTGAAACTGCCAATAGGTGCAAGAACATAGAAAGCTCATCATTTTTTGTAAATCCGTAAATATCGAAAATATCTTCTCTCACATGAAGATGTGTATAAAAGGTTACGTCGCTTCCCACATTTACGCTATCCAAAGAAAGCTGTGACGTATAAATCTTGTAGCCTACGCCACCGTTATCAACAACAGCGAAATTATCTTGTTTTAAAACCAACTCACCTTTTATATAGTAATACATCTTTTTTCCTTCCTTTTTATGCAAAAATATGCATATTTCGTGGTGCCATTTCCCCATGTTACAGTTTACTATAACATTATACCACAAAATATGCATAAAAGCGTTTACATTTACATTACAAGTATGTGACGGGTTTTACAGACGATTCACGCCAAGTTCCTCGTTTATTTTGGAAGAATGTGCATGGCAAATTGCAACCGCCAAAGCATCTGCCGCATCGTCAGGTTTTGGGATAGCGTTCAGGTTTAGAAGCATTTTCACCATCTGCTGAACCTGTCCTTTTTCTGCTCTTCCATAGCCCGTTACCGCCTGCTTAATCTGAAGCGGTGTATATTCATAAATCGGGATATTTGCAGAGGCAACTTCTGCCACCAAAACACCCCTTGCCTGAGCCACAGCTATGGCAGTTTTTGCGTTGTTATTAAAGAAAAGTTCTTCTATTGCAACTGCATCGGGTTTATATTTATGCAAATATTCCTGTATATCTTCCTTTATTCTTTTAAGTCTTAAACTGGTAGCTTCCGACGAATGCGTGGTGATAGCATTATACTCAATAGGCCTGAACTTATTTCCCTTGTATTCAAGCACACCTATGCCCACAATGGCATACCCCGGGTCAATACCTAAAATAATCACAAAAAACACCCCTTGTTTTTATGCACTTTTATCACTTTTGACTATTGCATAATTATAAATAAAAATGTATAATAATACTTATCATATATATTTTACACTAAATCAGGAGGAATTTCAATATGGCAAATGAAAAAGTTGTTCTCTCATATTCAGGCGGTCTTGATACATCAATAATCATCCCGTGGCTTAAGGAGAACTATGACTATGAAGTAATCGCAGTTTGCGGTGACGTTGGTCAGGGTAAGGAAACAGAAGGCTTGGAAGAACGTGCTAAAAAAGCAGGTGCTTCAAAACTATATATTGCTGACCTTAAGGAAGAATACGTTAAGGATTATATCTGGCCGGTTGTAAAGGCAGGTGCAGAATATGAAGGCAAGTATCTTTTAGGTACATCACACGCTCGTCCAATCATCGCTAAGAAATTAGTTGAGATTGCAGAAAAGGAAGGCGCAACTGCAATTTGTCACGGATGTACCGGTAAGGGTAATGACCAGGTTCGTTTTGAGCTTACAATTAAGGCTCTAAACCCATCACTTAAGGTTATCGCTCCTTGGAGAATCTGGGATATTAAGTCAAGAGAAGATGCTGTTGACTATGCAAACGCTCACAATATCGAAATCCCTGTTACTAAGAAGGAACTTTACTCACGTGACCGTAACGTATGGCACATCAGCCACGAAGGTATGGACCTTGAAAGCCCTGCAAACGAGCCACAGCTTGACAGTCTTTTGAAGCTTGGCGTTTCACCTGAAAAGGCACCGGAAGCTCCAAAATACATCACTCTAAGCTTTGAAAAGGGCGAAGCAGTTGCTCTTGAT